>JAEKFU010000326.1 GCA_016522385.1 Pseudomonadota bacterium | reverse complement strand
CGACATCGGCGACAGCCAACTGTCGGCGGAATGGACCGATCCTGACTTCGATCCAAAGAATTCAGCCGCCTACTTTGTGCGTGTGCTGGAGATCCCGACGCCGCGCTGGTCAACCTATGACGCGGTGCGGAGCGGCCTCCCGATTCCGGACGGAACCCCCGTGACGCTGCAGGAGCGTGCCTGGTCGTCACCCATCTGGTACACGCCTTCGGGCAAGAATCCGGCAAGCCAAGGCTAAGAATGAACATGCCGGGCCGGCCCGTTCCGCGGGCCGACCCGCGCTGTCTTGGGGCAATGGCATGCGAATGTTCGTTCACAAACGTTCGGTCACCAAAGGAGTGACACGCGGTCCCTACAAAGTCGTACGCCGCCTCTTTCATGTCCGAAAGCAAATCCAACTCAGACACTCGCCGTGGCTCTCACGCATGCCAGGCACGCGGCATAGACGTGTGTGTACCCTTGAGCAGTGTTCTCAGTCTGACGGGGTAGCGACTTCCGCTGTGATCTCCTATGCTTAGAGTGAGCAATTGGAGGTTGTATGTACATTGGCGACGATGCTGGCATGGATGAGGTGGTGCAGAAAACTGTAGCCGCCATTAATGAAGGTGCCCGGCACGTTGGGAAAGCTGATCAACGCTTGACGCCTGAACAGATCGCCAAGATCGAAGTGGCAATCAAGCTCTTGCAAAAAATGCTTGATCGACAGAAGTAACCGACACTGCCCACCGCGCGGACGTGATCGGCAATGTCGGGACACTACCTTCTCAACTCAGGTGCCATTCGGTGTGCCAGCCCCATCAACCAGCCGGAAGGAACTCGGCAACGGTTCAACCTCGCGTGTTAGACTGCGCCGGTCCGCGCATTCGGCGACGCTGTCACTTGGGAGGGGCGATCCGATGGTCGATTTCGCCGCACTCCTGGCACCGCCATGTCTCGAGTCGTACCGCGAGGTCCGGCCGCTCTTCACGGGGCTCGCTGGCGATCTGCTGCATCGCGCCTTTTCCGCAATACTTGCAGTTCGGCTGCCCGCCGCCCGCAGTGAGGCGACTCTCAAGCTCCGCGATGCGAGCCTCAAGCTCTTCGACACGCTTAGGCAGTTTCTTAAGCCGCGCCCAGTCAGGGATTTTCTCAATGACCTTGACAATGTCTGATACCGAAACGGCCACGTCCAAACCTCATGAATTTGTCACCCAACCGCGGGGACTATGGCCGTGGAAACCCAACTTGGCAAGAATCTCCTCGGTCTTGTATAGCCCACCCCGGGGCAAGCCCTTCGGGACGGGCGTTTTTCCGGCAAATCCAGCGCATTGCTCCTTGCCCGTCTCCTGATACGGCCTGCGGAACAATACTTGACCTTGCCGGAAAATCGCTCCGTCAGAATGGTTCCACATGAGAAAGAAACGCTCTAGGATCGATGCGGTCGCTGTCGCAGACCTGGTGACGGAATGGAAAAAGGGGACGCGATGCGTCCCCTCCTTGAATCTCATGTTTCGGCGATGTCTGACAATCAAACATTCTTGTATTTTTTGATCTCGCCGCTTTGCACGCGTGCCAGATAGGAATTCAGCTCCTGCTTGACGATCGGCGCCAGGAAATACAGGCCGAGAATGTTTGGTACGCAGATCAAGAACACCAAGGCATCCGAAATATCGAGGATTGGACCAAGTTGCACAATGCAGCCCAACGCTACGAACGCGCAGAACAAAAGCTTGTACGCCGTTTGGCCCTGGAGGCTTTCGCCGAACATGTAGGTCCAGCCCTTCAACCCGTAGTAGGACCATGAGATCATCGTCGAGAAGGCGAACAGCACCGCGGCGAAGGCCAGTGGTATCGGGAACCATGACAATTGACGCTCAAACGCGGCGGACGTCATGGCAATTCCTTTGGCTTCACCGGCAAAGCCAGGATCGGCAACCTGTGAGGTGCCGATGACTAGCGCGGTGATCGTGCAGATGACGATCGTGTCGATGAATGGTTCCAGCAAGGACACCATGCCCTCTGTGATCGGTTCGTTTGTGCGCACCGCTGAGTGAGCGATCGATGCTGAGCCGATACCGGCCTCATTGGAAAACACTGCCCTTTGGAAACCAATTATCAATGCGCCAAGTGCACCACCAGCGACGCCTTCACCGGTCAATGCGCCGGAAAATATGTTGCCGATGGCAGCCGGAATGGAGGGCAGATTCATAATAATGACGATGAGGGCGAACAGGCAGTAGAAGACTGCCATGAACGGCACGATCTTTTCCGTCACCCGGGCAATCGATTTGATGCCGCCGATGATGACCGCGAACACAACGGCTGCCATGATCAGTCCGACCAGCCAGCCGAGCCCGTCGAGCCCGCCGCCGGCAACATTGTTGAGTTGCACATAGGCTTGGTTCGACTGGAACATGTTGCCGATGCCGAGAGCACCGATGAAGATGCCAATAGCATAGAAAATGCCGATGAACTTACCGAAACCTTCCATGTTGCGTTCGGCAAAACCTCTACGCAGATAGTACATCGGTCCGCCGGACACCGACGCATCCGGGTTCTCGTTGCGATACTTGACGCCGAGCGTACATTCGACGAACTTGGTCGACATGCCGAGGAAGCCGGCCATGATTAGCCAAAAGGTTGCGCCGGCTCCGCCAACCGTCACGGCAACCGCTACACCACCGATATTGCCGATGCCGACGGTGCCGGAAACCGCGGTGGCCAATGCCTGAAAGTGTGACACTTCACCGGCATCGTTCGGGTTGGCATAATCACCACGAACCAGCTCGATGGCATGTTTGAAACCCCGCAGATTGATGAAGCCGAGATAGACAGTGAAAAAAATCGCACCAATCACCAGCCACAAAACCACCAATGGCAGCTCGGCGCCGAAAACGGGGATCTTGAAGAACACAATTCGACCGACCAATCCGGCAACGGGCGCCGTCAAGGCGTTGATTGTGGCATCAATTCCCGTGTCTTCCACGAGGGGCGGTTCCGGTGGAGAAATGCCTTGAATCCAGGAACGGTAACCAACATTGGGATCTTCTATCCCTTTAATCCAGTCCTGTGTGGGGGAAGAAGGTTTGCTTTGCTCATTTTGAGCATGCGCTGCACTGACTGCTACGACAAACACGCACAGTAAGCCCATAAGAATATTCATTAAGATGTGTTTCATCGATCCCTCCCAAGAGCTGATTCAAGAACTGGCTGTGGACGCGTTCGACGCTTAAGGCACGACTGTCACGGGAACCGGTGCGGTCTGCACCAAATTGGCCGTAACCGAACCGAATAGCATGTCTTTGAGACCCGAAGCGCCGCGCCGGCCAATAAAGATCTGGGCGACATCGTGCTTTTTGGCCAGTTCGATCAGGGTTTGCGCTGTGTGCCCGTGGCGTACTTCACTGTCCACGTCCAGGCCAGCGTCCTTCAACTTTGCCACCACTGGTTTCACAATTGAACTGGTCGCCCGTTCAAGTTCCTCTTCCCGGCGTTTGTGCCGTTCGGCATTTTCTTCCGGCGTATTGAAGGTATAGGGAGACCATTCAATCACATAGGCAACGACAATCCTGGCGCCACCGCGTTTGGCCCGATCCGTTGCAAATTCAACTGCATTGCTGCTACCCGGGCTGCCATCCACTGCAAGAAGGAACGTATTCTTCATGTGCGACTCCTGTGTTATTCCGTTTACGGAATTGAAATCGCCCCTTGCCGGGATCTTCTAGAGCAACTAGCGATACCTTAGTCTTCTGGCATCAAAATAGAACCAGATTGGCCAGAGTGATATGCCAGCAAATCTAGCGATGATTCGCGGCATAAACTGGATCCATGTGTGTTCAATATGGACCAATCGGCCATTTAATTCATGAAATCAGAGGAATTCGCTTTGGTAGGCTCCTGTCAACTTGAAGCACGAGTGCGGATAGTTTCATCGTTTTCCGCGCAAACAGGATCCGCCTGCGGTTTGGTGTGAAACGGCATCACACTGCGGAAAACCAACCTATGCAGAAACCGGTTTGCGCCCTTGCCGAGGGCCCAATCGGTGCCTATCCAGAGTCCGGCTACTTTGTGATGCCAAACTGGCAATTCGTCTTTGTCATTGCTCCAGATGATCTCGTCCGTGAGGCACGGGCCTGGGTGAACCTTGGCGTCCAGGTGCTCGGCGGCTGCTGCGGTGTTGGCCCCCAGCATGCAGACGCATTGCAAAAAGCTTTCACATAGGGCGCTTTGGTCGCCGCCAGCTTTGAGAACCGCCGTCCTAATATGAACTGATCCACGACCGCTGTTGGCACATCCCGGACCAATGGCATGCTGATCAGTTAGGTCCGTTGTTCACCCGAGAACCGACGTTCGAAATTCGGCGTCCGTTCTGTCAACGATATCGTCTGTTTGAGATAATCAACGGACTCATCAGGACGTGGGCTGAAACGTTTCAAGTTGACCCATTCAAGACGTTCAATTGCGGGTCTTTTTTGTGGTGTTTCTATGGCGCAAATTTGTGGTAGTATGACTTCAGGTCAACTATCCACCGACCTGCAGTTACTGAAGTGAGGCCCTGCTGCTCCCGCGTTCCGGTGCAAATTTGTGCCGGTTTTGTCGCTGTGAGTACCAGAGTGTGAGTGATGTACCACACCGTCAGTTTTTTAAGGAAATTACCTACTCTAAACCCCACTAAACCAGTCGTGCTCTTACTCAGCGCTGTGTGGTTGGGATTGGCGCTTACTGATCCGAGCTATGTGCGGGCGCAATCTGTACCTGATACACCTGACATTGGGCGGCCAGTAGGCGAGCAATCAGCCGGTAACGCGACCGTGTCACGTGGGCAGGAGATCAGAACCGTCAACATTGAAATTCAGCGATCGTCTTTCGACAGGAAGATAATATCGGTGACCGCAGGCGAAACGATCCGGTTCGTGATCCGCAATAGGGGCGACCGGCCACACGATTTTACCCTCGGCACACCACAGGTTCAGAAAGCCCGTCGCGTACTGTTGCTACGAGGGACAATTGAAGCCCAATTGCTCGGAGACGCCACGCCGCAGGCTAGCTGGCCTGATGCGCCAACTGCGGTTGTTGTAGCGCCGGGCGAAACCAAAGAAATCCTTTGGCAATTCAACCGATCAAGGGATGTCGAATTTGGCTGCAACATCCCATCACACTACGAACCTGGAATGAAAGGCCGTGTCAGCATCGAGGCGGAAATTCACCAGGAAAAAGTTGCTGATTCAAACAATCGACAATTGCCCCAAACGGCAGTCTTGCCGCGAAAAAAGCCAATGCGCACGAGCGCGTCCGGTTCAGGCGACGCAACATTGACAAAACCACGCGCACCACGTGCTCGACTTTCCTCAAAGCGCCGACGCAATGTGTCTTCGCTTAAGCGTTCCCGCATCAAACGGCGCATTCTTCGCAGGCAAAAGAAGACTAGCGTAAACTACAATCTTACTGCCAATGACGACAGTAACGACTATGACGCTCGTGTAGGTGAAGGTGCCGGCATGGGCGGCATGGGCGGCAAGGGCGGAGGCAGCGACTAAGCGCACTGCACAAGGACGTTCTTAGGTAAGAGCTTATCATTAATTGACGGTCTGGTTGATGCTGCCGGGCGAACAGACCTCACTAACTGGTCCTAGAGCGTTTCATGTTGATTTGGAATCAAATCTGCTTGCCCCGCGGGACGGGCAATTTTCCGGCAAATCCGGCGCATTGCTCCTTGGCCGTATCCAGATACGGCCTGCGGACCAACACTTGACCTTGCCGGAAAATCGCTCCGTCAGAATGGTTCCAAATCAACGTGAAACGCTGTAGGTGCGTCCGTTCCTGAGACTGTGGATGGCTCTTCGGCGGGCATCGCCATGTCTGAGATTGGCAAATCCCGGACCAGTGGCATGCTGATCAATCAGGTCCGTTGTTCACCCAATAACCGACATTCGGGATTGGATGTCGGATTTTTGCAGCGATTTCGTCCGTCCTTTACTTCGTTCAGGGATCGTTGCGTAACTGGCGATCTAAAACGGCCTGAACAAACATCATTCCGCAAGGATCGAGAGATTCTGCTTTGATCCGACCCAGCAAGAAGAAGCCCCGCTGCGACAGGCGGGGCTTCTGAGACATACCAAATTTCAGTAAGTTGTGACGACATACGCTCGCACCAACCAACTCATCATGGCGCGAGATGGTTAACATTTTGAATGTGTGGTTCAGGCACCTAACAGACCAACTGGCCTCGCTTCGATTTCGTCCGACATGCTCCTGATAGTGACTATCTAGAGCGTTGAACACCCTGTCAGTTCTTTTGGTGGCCGGTGTTGAGCTTTTCGCGCAATTCCTTGCCTGCTCTAAAGAAGGGCACGCGCTTGGCCTCAATTGTAATCGTTTCACCGGTACGCGGGTTACGCCCATTGTGCGCATCGCGCTCCTTGACCAAAAACACACCAAACCCACGAAGCTCAACCCTATCACCGTTTGTCATGGCTTCGACTATCTCGTCCAAGATCGTGTGGACGATACGTTCAGCGTCGCGGTGATACAGATGCGGGTTTTGCTCCGCAATAGTCTGAACGAGTTCTGACTTGAGCATGCGTTAGTGCCCCCGGTCCATCTTGCGAGCATTGGCAGGTTTTCACACGGCCATCAGACTGCTCGAGACGCCTTTGGTGTGGACAGATGCGCGTTGTCCAATCTGGACAACGCGGCTGGCGCAAGCGATCTATGTGTAAATTAGTCGTTTCTTGGGAATGATATTACAGTCGCACCGGCCAGCTATAGAGGGAAGGGTCCGCACGAAACCAATGTGCGGGCCCTTCTTGAACCGTGGACCGACCGACTATTCGGATTTCGGATCGCACTTCTGGGTGTCTTCGTTCCAGGTCTCGCCTTCTTTACAGTCTTCTTGAGCATATATGGTGCTGTTTGTACTTTCACCGATCCACGGGATGCCGGCAAAAGCAACACTCGCAGTAAAGCCAAGACCGAGAAGTGCGGTAATTGCGAGAATCTTCTTCATGAGTAGCGTCTCCAAGTTGCGGCCGCCCAAGTACAATTGCGGCATCGCGGTTTAACCCTGTGCGAGCCGAGCAACATTGCCCAGCAGCACATCGCAAATTAAACCCGTCATTTGGGGCGCACAGAGCCGACAGTATGTTCAGCATTTGTTATTATCGCGGCAAAAATCATTCTCGACTTGGCTACCGCCAACACGTGCCAGATCATTTCTCGCCTCTGCAGCGGCTTTTGCAACAAACTGTCACAAGCTGAATGCCAGTTGGGTCGAGCTGCCACAACTTATCTTACCTAGGACTTTGTTCTGCCGCCATTGCTTGCTTGAATTGCCTCAGGTCAGTGTATGGCTGCGCTGGCTTAAGTTGGACTAAGGCCCCGCTCGCTTGGCCTCACTCGAGCGGGGCCTTGGTATTTCTCGCAGTATGTCAGATTTCCATATACTTGGCGTTCCTCTTCCTGGGACCACTACGCTGGACATATGCTCGTGACTGGAGACACCGTGGACTGATACCCAGCGTCGGGTTTCATCTTTTGATCGACGTGATATCGCCAGCCGCCTCCAGTAATCACCGAAATGCTGCCACAACATATCTTACCCCGACCCTTGTCCTGCCGACATTATCTGGTTGCATCGCAGTTAGAAATTTCCACACGAGAACTCACGCGGACAACCTTACGACCGCACGACGGAACACCGTGTTTTTTGGTCTGCATGACCATGGAGGCGGTACTGATTTAACAGCAATACTTCAAATGTGATCAGGCAGTTTTTCTCAGTTGCTCCACTTCGCTTGTCTTAACATAGTCGTCGAATTCAAAGAGATTATAGAAAAATTCTGGCGGCACTCTGAGATTGAATGCCGCTTCCTCTCGGCTCATCCAGACAAGCCAATCTTCCATTGCGTCGGCGCAATCACGTAGTTGCCACACGATGCTACGCTGCTCCAAATGCACGTAGCCTTCGCGGGCCGCTAGTCCCCTACACGACGTCACAGGCGATTGCAGGCCTATCATGAAGTCTGGCGACCAGCGCTGCAGACACAGGGCCTTCATCAATCGCGTCAGGATTGTTGCAAGGCAGCCGCCACGATAGCCGTCCGATCCGCCTTTGAGCCAAAGTTCCCCGTGGTAGCTAACGCGGCCCGAAATACGCGACGCCGCCGGGGAGAGAAAACAACAAGATCTGTCGACATCGAAGTCGTAACCGTGAGTCCGATAGTCAGTTAGATTTGAGCGAAAGTGTTCCGCTAGATTGGCATTGGTAAGTTCAAGCAATTTGATCGCTTGGGTGTGGACAATCTCACCATTTGCATTAGTGCCGATGAGCCACAAACCGGTGAGTGGCGAGATGTCAACAAAGTCGGGATCAAACGCCGGATTGACATAAGGCTTGAGCGGGTGCTCTTTAGATATCGCCCGAAACTCGTCGAAATCCGACCCTACATGTAAATCAAGTCCAAGTGATTTAGCGATCTCAAATATGCCCTTGGTATAGGTAACTGAAAAAACATCCGCCACTGTCATCGTGCGCACTCCATACGCAACCGCCCTGGAATTGTATCCTAATCTGTCAAAAACGATTGTGACAGACATTAAAAATTGAAAATGTCGGCGCATCGGTGTTAGGATTCTTGACCTCAACTTAGGTTTTCTAAAATCAAAATAAGCATGATTGCAGTATGACCACAATTATCGCGGAGCATCAGAAGAATTACAAAGGTAATCGCCTGGCAAGTGAAACCGTCCCTCCTGTGTTGTTTGAAATGCTTCGTTCCTTCACGGTTTTAGCTCGCCACTTAAACTTGTCCCGAACGCAGGCAGAACTCGGTGTGACCCGTCAAACCGTGCGACGGCACATCGACATCTTGGAAGAGGTTAAGGGGACAAAGTTGTTTAATATAGTAGATCGCCAGTACCGTCTTACTCCGGCCGGCGCCCATTTGGTTGCCGAAGCAGAGGCGCTTCTGACCAAAGCAGAAGCATGGCTGAACGATTATGTAACAAGCGTGAACGGTTTGTACCTTGTCAAAACCCAGCTGGACAACGGTCGCTGGTTTTACGCGCAACAACACCCAGTTGACCAAGTTTGGTCAATTGGAGTTCCTCTCCTAAAAAAGGGCATGCAAGTCTGGGTCAGTTCAGAATCACAACTTGAACACCGCATGATGAGAAAGATCCGGCCGTATATAGTCGTCTACAGAAAACACAACGGTGACTGGGTATGCGTGAGCGTCGGGGAGAAGTCGTCCTATGCCACGTGGCTCGGGTGGACTTGGGCAAAGAGCGCCGTCGGGTGCAGTTATAAACAAGATCCAATACATTCGCATGCGGACAACTTCATGGTACGGGCCTATGACACGGCGCATGAGACTGGCAGCGTTTGGTATGACCACGTTTGCACACGGTTTCCGCGCCATGAGGGCGGTAAACTGCATCCAGTGAATTACCAGCGATTGATATTTTCCTGCGCGTTTCCGAATGGCCAACCTGCGGTTGCAGCGTTGGTGGCCAGAACCAATCACATTGT
>JAEKFU010000293.1 GCA_016522385.1 Pseudomonadota bacterium | reverse complement strand
CACCAATCGCCAGACCCTTGGCATAGAGTAGAACGTCTGCATCAGCCACCGACAGCCAGAATTTGTCCTCGGTGTGTTTCAGCAACACCGGGTCGTTGATCATGCCGGCGTCGGCGTCGATGATCGGGACATAAAGGCATTGGCCAGCTGTGGCACGCGAGATGTCGCGCGGTGTCATCCACTGGACCAGGCGCGCGGCATCGCGGCCGACAATCTCCACCTGGCGCTGGCAAGCGACATCCCAGATCTGCACATACTGGCGGAGATGCCAGTAGTCCTCTTCAACGCTGCGCTGGAACGCTTTGGGCAGCAGCATGTGGTTGACGACCGAGTAACCGCGCGCACCTGCTTGCTCGACCCGCTCGGTATAGGGCGTGCGGCGGATGCGGCGCGAGAAATTTAAACCATCGGCCATCTATTCGCTTCTTATTCGGGGACCGACCACCACACCGAGTAGTTGTTCGGCGACAGGATGACCGGCAGGTGATAGCACGCCTCCGGGTCCGGCATTTCAAAGCGCAGCACCACTTGTTTCATGATCTGCACACCATCCCGCTGCGGCTGACGGGTTGCCCAATAGTTTCCCGTTTGGAACACCAGTTCGTAGGTGGCAGCGGTTTCGACCTCGGCTGGATCGATGGTTCTGGCGAGGCGGCCGCCCTCATCGGTGGCGCCGGAAAAGACTTCCTCGCGGCTGCCGTCACCGGTGAGGCGGTAGAGCGATATGGCGATAGGCCCGGCGTGGGTGCCGTCAAGCCCGTTCAAGGTATGGGTCGATACTGTCGCCATATACGGTTACTCGATCGATGCCTTGTCGCGCTTATCGCTGGTTGCTGCAACGATGGGGCTGATGACGCCTCTGGCCTTGATGTTGACGCATGCCGGCTTGCCGCTGGCAATCGCCTGCTTTACGGCCGGGATGATATCCCGGCGCCGCTCGACCAATTCGCCATGGCCGCCCATGCCGGCAAACATGCCGTGGAAAGGAATGTCGCGGAAGTCGGTGGCGAAATGTGTGCCGCCAGCAAACAGCCTCTCCTGTTGCTGGGAGATGCAGTCGAGTCCGCCATTGTTGTCGATGACGACGACAATTGGGAGCTTTTCCTGAAAGGCCGCCTCAATCGACAGGCCGCCGGACAAGAAGGCGCCGTCGCCGGAAATCAACACAACGGTTTTGTCGGGGTTGATATTCTTGGCCGAAAGCGCCAACGAGACGCCGACACCCAGCAGGCTATAGGATCCGGGATGCAGCACCTTGTCGAGCTTGAGTCCGTTGCGCCCGGCGATATTGGTGGCGATTTCTGACCAGAAATGGGTATTGCCGCCGTCGAACACCAGGACATCACCGTCGCTCATAGCGGCCTGGACATCGAGGGATAGCTGCAGCGGATGGATTTCATCGGGCTCCCATCCGGGACCAGAGGTCTCCTTTGCCAGGTCTTCGGCCATCTGCTTGACCCAGATATCGCGCTCCTTGCGGTTGGCATCGATCCAGTCAGTGGAAAGAGCCCAGCGGCCAGCCGCTCTCAAGGCGATCAGCGCATCAAAGAAGGCGCCCGGATCGCTCAGCAACACATGGTCGGCGGCCCGATTAAAGTCGATCTCCTCATGCGAGCCGTTGACGCAGATGAGCTCTGTTGATCTCGGAAACAGCGGCGGATTTCCGAAATTCATCTGATTGTCGAGGCGCCCGCCGACCATGATCGCACAATCAGTCTGATGCAGCGCAGTCTTTGATGGCCAATACTGGTGGACGTCGGCCAGCCCCATATAGGCCGGGCTCTGTTCGCTGAGGAGCTTCTGGTGATAGGGGACGTTGAATACCGGAATGTTGAGCTCGGTGCCGACCTGTTCAAGTTTGGCTTCGGCGCCGCCCCACCACACGCCGTGGCCGCCAATGAGGATCGGCCGTTCGGCACGGGCAATTCGTTCCAGTAGCGGTTCCAGAACCGAAGGGTCGGGCCAGGCGCGCTGCGGCTGTTGCATGTCTCGCTTGTAGGGCCGTTCCTCGCACCCGGCGTCTTCATCGAAGGATGAGAACATGACGTCGACCGGGATCGACAGGTGCACCGGTCCCGGATAGCCGCTGCAGGCGATTTTCCAGGCCCGGTCGACAAACTCGCCGATCCTGGTCCCATCGCTGATACTGACGCTGTATTTAGTCAATGGTTGGGCAATCGCCACATCGTCGATTTCCTTGAACCCGCCGGCGCCCTCGCGCTTCAGGGTGCTGGAACCGGTGACGAAGATAACCGGCGAGCGCTCGCCCCAGGCTTCGAGCATGGCAGGTACGGCATTGGCAAAGCCCTCAGGACCAACAAGGCACACGGTCGGCTTGCGGGTCAGCCGGGCATGGCCGTCGGCCAGGTGTCCAGCCACCTGTTCGTGCGGGCAGTTGATCACCGGCAATTGGCATTCCATGAAACCTTCTAGCGCCGGGTTGCAAAAACCGCCGGCAAGGGTGAAGACATGCTCGGCGCCCTTTTCATGAAGCGCCCGCGCCAGCAGCTGCCCGCCTCGAATCTTCTTGTGAGCGCTCACGACGTTTCTCCATTCTCGCCTTTCAGTTCCCTGTCGGCCTCAGGTTCTCCGGACACCCGGCGGTTTGCCACCAGGACAAGCTGTCTCTGGAGACCTGATCAATAGAGGACAGGCCGATTTGTGCAAGAC
>JAEKFU010000224.1 GCA_016522385.1 Pseudomonadota bacterium | reverse complement strand
GCTCCCCGGAACCGCGATATAAACGCGGAATCAATGACTTGTCGCTGAACCCAGCTGATTTGAATCAAGGGATTTTCTTTCACAAGGACGCTAAATCGTGGACAAACCATCCGTCCCGACACCACCGATCGCCAAGAGAAAGCCGTCACAATCGACGCATCACGATCGCACGCGGGTTGACGATTACGGCTGGCTGAAAGCCGACAACTGGCAAGAAGTCATGCAACAACCGGAGGTGCTGGCGCCCGACATCCGTGACTACCTGAACGCCGAAAACGCCTACACCGAATTTGTAATGGCCGACACCAAAGAACTGCAGAAGGCGTTGTTTGAGGAGATGAAAGGCCGGATCAAGGAGGACGACAGCTCGGTGCCGTCGCCGGACGGACCTTATGCGTATGGCGTCAAATTTGTCACTGGTGCGCAGCACCCCATGATGATCCGCACCGACAGGGGCGGCGGCAACGAGACCTTGATGCTTGATGGCAACAAGGAGGCAGAAGGCAAGGATTACTTCCAATTCGCGGGCACGTCGCATTCACCCGATCACCGCTTGCTGGCTTGGTCGCATGATGACAAGGGTTCGGAATACGCCACCTTGAAAATCCGCGATCTGGAGACTGGACTAGATCTTGAAGAGGAGATCATCAACACGACCGGTGGCAGTGTCTGGTCTGCCGATAGCCGCTATGTGTTCTACGTGCTGTTGGACGATAATCACCGACCGTCGAAACTATTCCGTCATGAGATCGGGACAAGTCCCAAGCAAGACGTCCTAGTACACGAAGAGACCGATCCGGGTTTCTTCATGGGGCTCGGTGAAACCCAGTCGCGCCGGTTCATCACAATCGATTGCCACGATCACGAAACCAGCGAGGTTTGGCTTATCCCGAGCCACGACCCGACCGCCGAGCCGATGATCGTCGCACCGCGTGACAATGGAGTGGAATACTCCTTGGAAGAAGCGCATGGCACTCTCTATATCCTGACCAACGCCGATGAGGCGGAAGATTTCAAGATCGTCACCGCGCCGGTCGATAAGCCCGGACGCGAGGCCTGGCAGGACCTGGTACCGCAGGCAACCGATACGTTGATCCTGTCCCACATCGTGTTCACCGACCATCTGATCCGGCTAGAGCGGACCGCCGGGCTGCCGCGGATAATTGTCCGGCGGCTATCGGACGGCAATCAACACGCCATCTCATTCGATGAAGACGCTTATTCACTAGGTCTCGGCGGCGGCTATGAGTTCGACACTACAACCATCCGCTTTACATATTCATCAATGACGACACCATCGCAGGTGTTCGATTATGACGTCGAAACGCATGCGCGGACCATGCTCAAGCAGCAGGAAGTGCCAAGCGGCCACGACCCGGCCGACTACGTGACCCGTCGGATCATGGTTACTGCCGCTGATAATGAAGAGATCCCCGTCTCGCTGCTCTACCGCAAGTCGACTCCGCTCGACGGCTCGGCGCCGGGTTGGATTTATGGTTATGGGTCGTACGGTGTGGCAATTCCGGCCGGCTTCAGCACCAACCGGTTATCCTTGGTTGATCGCGGCTTTGTCTATGCCGTTGCTCATGTGCGCGGCGGCAAGGACAAAGGTTATCACTGGTATCGATCCGGTAAGCGCGAGTACAAGCAGAACACGTTCAACGATTTCATCGCCGTGACTCGGTATCTAGCCGAAGCCGATTTTGTCGATCCCGGCCGAATTATCGCCCACGGCGGTAGCGCCGGCGGCATGCTGATGGGAGCGCTCGCCAATATGGCGCCAGAACTCTATCGCGGCATCGTCGCCGACGTACCGTTTGTCGATGTTCTGACCACGATGCTTGACGATGCCCTGCCATTGACACCGCCGGAATGGCCGGAATGGGGCAATCCGCTGGCCTCGCTCGATGACTACAACACCATCGCCGCCTATAGCCCATATGACAATGTCTCCGCCAGGGATTATCCCCATATCCTGGCGATTGCCGGCCTGACTGACCCGCGGGTGACCTATTGGGAACCGGCAAAATGGGTTGCAAAGCTCAGGGCGCTCAAGACCAATGACAACCTACTGTTGCTGAAGACCCATATGGAGGCCGGCCACGGCGGTGCCTCAGGCCGGTTCGAAAGCTTGAAGGAGGTCGCGCTTGTCTATGCATTCGGGTTGAAAGTAGCCGGAGCAATGGCTGTCAGCCGACAGCGTCGGGATATTTGACACCGGGCAGGACGCAGAGCATCTCATAGAGCAGGTTGGCGCCGATGAGGGCGGTATTGCCGCTGGGGTCGTATGGCGGGGAGACTTCGACGAGATCTCCACCGACAACGTTGAGGCCACGGCAGCCGCGGATGATTTCAAGCGCCTGCCAGGTGGTGAGACCGGCAATCTCGACCGTGCCGGTCCCCGGCGCAAAGGCCGGGTCGAGACTGTCGATGTCGTAGGTGATGTAGACCGGATGATCGCCAATTGTCCGACGTACATCTTCCATCAATGGGCTCAATGATTTTTGCCAGCAATCTTCTGAGGTGATGACCCTAAACCCCTGTTCGCGCGGCCAGTCAAAATCGGCCGGTTCATAACCAGTGCCGCGCAGTCCGATCTGGAAAACTTTGTCGCAGGCCAGCAGGTCCTCTTCGACGGCACGGCGGAACGGCGTGCCATGGGCAATGGTCTCACCGAACATCAGATCGTTGATGTCGGCATGGGCATCGACGTGGATCAAAGCAACGGGGCCGTGTTTATTCCTCATGGCACGCAATATTGGCAAGGTGAGCGTATGATCGCCGCCCAGCGCCAGCGGAACGCAATCGTGGGCAAGCACCTGATCGAACGCAGCTTCAATAATGCCGATTGATTTTTTCAGATCGAAAGTGTTGATCGCGACATCACCGATGTCAGCAACTTGCAGGCTGTCGAAGGGGGCAGCACCCGTCGCCATGTTGTACGGCCTGAGCATGCAGGACTCGGCGCGGATCTGACGTGGCCCGTGCCGCGTGCCGGCGCGGTTGGACGTACCGATATCCATCGGCACACCGATAAAGCAGGCGTCAAGGCCAGAGGCGCTGTCCTGCATCGGCAAGCGCATCATAGTTGCCGGGCCGGCAAAACGCGGCATGTCGTTGCCGCCGAGCGGCTGGTTGAACCGGGTGGTCATGAGTTCGTCAACCCTCCGCGCGCTCAAAGGCTTTCTGCAAACTGCATCGGCTGGCCACCCGCGTCGCCGATCAACTCGCCATGCCACATGACACGACGGCCGCGGATGATTGTGCCGACCGGCCAGCCGGTTACGCCGACCCCATCATAGGGTGTCCAGCCGCAGCGACTTTCAATCCAGTCGTTGGTAATGGTGCGCTTGGCCTTGAGATCGACAATTGTGAAGTCCGCATCATAGCCTTCGGCGATGCGGCCCTTGCCGGCGATCTGAAACAGCCTGTTGGGACCATGACTGGTCATATCTACGAAACGTTCGATAGTCATGCGCCCGGCGTTGACGTGATCCAGCATGATCGGAACCAGCGTCTGGACACCGGGCATGCCGGACGGTGACTGAGGATACGGCTTGCGCTTTTCTTCCAACGTGTGCGGGGCATGATCAGAGCCAAGGATATCGGCAGTGCCGTTCGTCACACCGTGCCAAATAGCATCGCGGTGACTGGCATCGCGAATCGGCGGGTTCATCTGGACCATGGTGCCAAGTCTCTCGTAAGCATCCGGGGCGGCCAAGGTGAGGTGATTAGGTGTCACTTCGACAGAGGCGATATCCTTATTGGCAGCCAGCAGGGGCCATTCCTCGGCGGTCGATATGTGCAGCACATGGATGCGGCGGCCGGTCTTCCTAGCAATTTCCAAGAGTCGCTCGGTGCAAAGGCGGGCCGCCTCGGCATCGCGCCAGACCGGATGAGAGGACGGGTCGCCGGCGACCCGTTCATCCATTCTCTCAATCAGTCTGAATTCATCCTCACAGTGAAATGCCGCTCGTCGGCTGATTTTTGACAGGATACGTTCAATACCCTCGTTGTCTTCGACCAGCAGCGAACCGGTAGATGAGCCCATGAACACCTTGACACCGCTGCAGCCCGGCAGGCGTTCAAGTTCGCCCAGCTCATCGGCATTGTCGCGGGTGCCGCCGATGTAGAATGCGAAATCGCAATGCATTCGGTTTGTGGCGCGTTCGATCTTGTCTGCATGGGCTTCGGCGGTGATAGTCAGCGGATTCGTATTGGGCATTTCAAATACACCGGTGACACCGCCCATAACGGCCGCCCGGCCACCTGTCGCCAAGTCTTCTTTGTGTTCACCGCCCGGTTCACGCAGGTGCACCTGGGTATCAATGACACCGGGAAGAATTTGCAAACCGGTACAATCGACCGTCTGCTCGGCCTGACCGGCGGCAAAACTGCCGAGACCGGCAATACGCCCGGCGCGAACCGCGACATCGCGCTCGCCTACTCCGTCGTGATTGACAACAGTGCCGTTCTTCAACACCAGATCAAATATTGCGGGCATACCGCACACGCCTCCTTGCAGGTTGGCCATGGCATACGTAAATCTAAGGCCTATGACAACTGGATGCCAACCATCATGAACAAGATTGCCGAACTGGCAGACCGTGCCGTGCTCAAGATCAGTGGCGAGGAGGCCGAGAGTTTCCTGCAAAATCTCGTGACCAGCGATGTCACCGGGCTTGAAGTCGGCGATGCCCGCTATGCGGCGTTGTTGACCCCGCAGGGCAAACTGCTGTTCGACTTTTTCATCATCAAGATGGTGGATGGATACCTGATTGAATGTGCTCTATCGCAGCAATCGCAGCTTGAAAAGCGACTTACCATGTACAAGCTGCGGTCCAACGTGGCAATTGAAACGCTCGATGATGCGAGGGTCTTTGCGGCATGGGGCGGCCCGATGCCAGAGGCGAGTTTGGTCTATGCGGATCCTCGCGCAGCGGCGATGGGCTGGCGGGTGATCGGAACGCTGACTGCCAACAGCGATGTGTCCGATTACCATGCCCACCGCATAAAGCTAGGCATCGCCGACAGCGATCTGGACATCGGGTCGGGCCAGCTCTTCCCGCATGAGGGCAACCTTGACCAACTGGGTGGTGTGAGTTTCACCAAGGGCTGTTTTGTCGGCCAGGAGGTGGTCTCGCGAATGGAACATCGTGGTACGGCCCGCACTCGCTTCGTTATCGCCAACGCACAGGTCAGGATTGCTCCGGACACTGACGTCACTGCCGGTACGAACAAGATCGGGACCGTCAAATCAGTCGCCGGCGAGCAGGGCCTGGCGC
Source organism: Pseudomonadota bacterium (assembly GCA_016522385.1). Taxonomy (GTDB): domain Bacteria; phylum Pseudomonadota; class Alphaproteobacteria; order Rhizobiales; family Aestuariivirgaceae; genus JABDJG01. The sequence continues at coordinate 3,581 of JAEKFU010000224.1, read as the reverse complement.
TGATCCGACTTGATAGGGCCGCGTCAGCACTGGCCGAGGGTATTCAGATCACCGCCGGCGATATACCGATTGACATTACGCTGCCGGATTGGGCGCGCTTCGAAATTCCGAAGCCGACGAAGGGTCATGGCTAGTGGCTTGGAAAGACTCACTCATTAAGCACTATGATGCCCGCAGCCGATGCGGATGGTGTGGACTTGAACCGGTCTATGTGACCTACCATGATACGGAATGGGGCGTGCCTGAGTGGGACGACCGGGCGTTGTTTGAAAAGCTGCTGCTGGACGGTTTCCAGGCGGGACTCTCGTGGATCACCATACTGAAGAAACGCGATGCGTTCCGGGCCGCATTCGACGATTTCGACCCCGATGTGATGGCGCGCTATGGTGCGGACAAGAAGGCCGCGCTGATGCAAGATGCCGGTATCGTGCGCAACCGCCTGAAGATCGAGGCCAGCGTGACGAATGCGCAAAGTTATCTGGAGATCCAGTCGGCACAGGGATTCTCCAACTATCTGTGGAACTTCGTGGATGGCGCTGCGATACAAAATCAATTCAAAACCCTTGAACAAGTGCCCGCCGAGACCGGTTTGGCCAAAATCATATCAATGGATCTGAAGTCGCGCGGGTTCCGCTTTGTCGGCCCGACGATTGTCTACGCCTTCATGCAGGCGGTCGGAATGGTCAATGACCACCTGATCGATTGCCACCGGCACGCCGACTGCGCCGCCCTGGCGAAGCGGTGCTGATGGTCGGTGTGCGGACATCGCAGGCGCCACGCGCCTGGCAGCGAATGCTATCCGGCCGCCGGCTTGACCTGCTTGACCCTTCGCCGCTCGACATCGAGATTGAAGACATCGCCCACGGTCTTGCCCGAGTGGCGCGCTGGAACGGCCAAACCAAAGGCGCACATGCCTTTTCGGTGGCACAACATTCGCTGTTGGTCGAAAGTCTCTCAGGCCGCTTCAACCCTAATCTCGAACGCCGCTGGCGATTGGCAGCGCTGTTGCACGACGCGCCTGAATATGTCATTGGCGATTTAATCAGCCCGTTCAAGGCGGCACTCGGGCTCGACTACAAGGCATTTGAACATCGACTACTAGCGGCGATCCATATCCGCTACGGGCTGCCGCCCGAGTTGCCGCAATGGGTCCACAAGCTCATTAAACGGTGCGACAGCGCGTCGGCATTTCTCGAAGCGACCCAGCTGGCCGGATTCGATCATGTCGAAGCCGCAAAGTTCTTCGGTCGGCCGCGCGGGCTGCGTGGCTCGGAGGCAAAATTCGACTCCATTAAGCCGCTTTCACCGACCGCGGCGGCGGCAAAATTCTTGAAGGTATTCAGCAAACTGCAGTAGGTTCGAGCCATCATGTTGATTGTGTCCCCCCTCCACCTCGTGCCTGGGCTGGTGGCCGAATATGACGTCAGCCGGGTCATAGGCCTACTCGGGCCGGATACGGAACACCCGCAGCTGGGCCTGCAGGATGTCCAGCACCTGCGCATGACTTTCAATGATATCTCCGTCCCCATGGAGGGAATGGTGCCGCCGAGCGAAAACCATGTTCGCGAGATCGTAAGTTTTATAGAAGACTGGGACCATTCGGGACGGTTCCTGATCCATTGCTGGGCGGGCATCAGCCGGTCGACTGCAGCCGCCTACATTACCATGTGCCTGCTCAACCCGCAGGAAGAAGAGATCGATCTAGCCTGGGAGTTGCGGCAACTGGCGCCCAGCGCCACGCCCAACCGGTTGATCATCGAACACGCCGACCAGATCCTTAAGCGTGACGGCCGCATGGTGGCCGCCGTAAAGGCGATCGGCCGTGGCGTTGAGGCCTGGCAAGGCAGTGTTTTCACCTGGGATATCATACGATGACGGAACACACCGGTCGCTGCCTTTGCGGCGCCGTACAATTCAAAGCAACCGGTGATCCTCAATTGGTGGTGCATTGTCACTGCGAAAGCTGCCGGCGTCACACTGCGGCACCCATCGCAACATTTGTGCTTTTCGAGGATAAGGAGTTCCAAGTCACAGCAGGGGCGCCCAAAGTGTTTGAGTCTTCTGCAGAGACCTGGCGATCGTTCTGCGGCGATTGCGGCAGTCCCCTCACCTACCGAGCCAATTGGAGCCCCGGGTTGGTGCACGTCTACCTTGGTGCTATGGACAACCCGGGTGATTTCCCGCCCCGGTTTCACGTCAATTTTGGTGAGCATGTCAGCTGGTTTGACACGGCTGATAAACTCAAGCGACACCGGTCAATGAAGAAAGGTTAAGAGCACTTAAGTTAGGTTGTGGGTCGATATGTATGATGCGCTCGGACTTGATCCGGGAACCCCAGCCAGCCGAGTACTCTGAACCCGCCTATGCATAGTTCCTCGGGTCCAGCCCAAGGACGGCCGAGTGGGACAACAATGGAAGCGGATTCACTCGAATTCTCGGTTACACCAACCGACCATGAGAGTAGGCCCAATAGAGTTCACGGGACTTCTGGTAAAGCGGGCCAGGTTGGAAGTTCCGGTCCTCAATTCTGGTGATCGGCGTCACCTTGGCCCAATTGCCGGTCGAATAGACTTCATCGGCCTCGAGCAGGTCATCAAAACTGACTGATTTTTCGTGCACTTTGACACCGTCTTCCTGCAACAGGGCAATGACTCGCTGCCGGGTAATGCCGTTCAAGAATGTACCGTTGGGCACCGGTGTAAAGACCTCGGCGTTCTTGGCATAGAAGATGTTGGCCGTCGCCAGCTCCGAGACGTGGCCTAGCGCATCAAGCATGACGGCATTTTCGCAGCCGCGTGCCTTGGCCTCGCGCATGGCGCGAGCCGAATTGGGATAGTGGCAGGCCGCCTTGGCATCGGTTGGTGCGAAATCGTAAGAAGGGCGCCTGAACTGTGACAAAATCAGTGACATGCCCGTCGGCTCGGGGATCGCGGCATCATAGACCGATACGGAGAACTGTGTCGTGTCTGGGTCAACGTCGACAAACCCATCCTCGGCCCAGAACATCGGTCGTATGTAAAGCGCGGCTCCAGAATCGAACTTGGCGATGCCGTCGCGGGCCAATTGTTCTATTTCATCGGCCTGTTTTATTATGTTGAGACCAAAGCTTTCAGCAGACGCCACCAGACGCTGACAATGGCGATCGAGGTCCGGTGCCACGCCCTCGAAGGCCCGTGCGCCGTCGAACACACATGAGGCGAGCCAGGGCGCATGGTGCATCGGACCCATGATTAATGGGTTACCTTCGTGCCAATCGCCTTGAAAAAATGTCCATGCTGTCATCTAATTTCCTATCAGCTGGTGCAGGAACCAAACTTATCAGTGTACCAGCGGAAGTCCACCAATTGCGTCGTGAAATTGAGCCGAGCGAACTACAAACAAAAATGGCATCCAAAGGATGCCTGCTGCAATTGGTCGGCGGAGGAATTGGATCAGCTATCGCGGTAGAAAATATGGCGGCCAATTTTGATCAACCGACGCATGGTGCTTGACCACTTTGGGTTGACGTAATCGGCGTGATAGTGGGTTGCTGTCGAGATGACCTGAACGTCGGAAGACCCTTTGAGCGCCCGCGATGCAAT
>JAEKFU010000221.1 GCA_016522385.1 Pseudomonadota bacterium | reverse complement strand
TGGTCGAGCGCCATGGCCGCCTCGTCGAATTCTTCCGTCAAGGATGGATGCCGGTTCGCTCGGGCAACGCGAGTCGGCAGAATGCTGGCGACAGCATACGCAAGCCACAGACCAGTGTGCCGTCCGGCACCAATGGCGGCAGCTCTGGCAAGGGCAGCTTGAATGAGTGGTCTTATCGACAGATTTATGCACGAAACTTCACGAAAGAGGCAGAGGCGGAACGGCCCCTAACCGATCTGCGTGCGACGTTGGCTAAATTCGAAGATTATCAGGTGGCACTGCTTGATCAGGTGATGCAGCAGAGCACGAAGAGGGTCAAGGACCTTTCAAAAATCCTTGCCAGCTTTGGATTGATTGCACGGCAGATCGCTGCAAGATCACGATATACCCCAGATGCTATCGGTGGCCCGTTTCTCTCGTTGACGGCAGCCGACATTGGTTCAAAACGAATTGCAGAGCGTTTGAACACGTCGGCTAACAATCTGGTGATGGCCGAAAAGCTCAAGCACGAAATCAGCAAACTGCCGTTGCACATGCCATTGGCACGTTACGGTCGCATTACCAGCCGGTACGGGATACGGCGCGATCCGTTCCGAAAGGTCATGGCAATGCATGCCGGCATTGATTTTAGGGCTCCTTATGGATCACCCATACTCGCAACGGCACCCGGCGTGGTTATCAAGGCCGGGCGCGAGGGAGCCTATGGAAACCTTGTTGAAATCCGACATGACAACGGCTTCACGACACGTTATGCTCATTTGAGCGCTATTAAGGTGCGACTTGGTGCCGAGGTCCGACAAGGCGATGTACTAGGTCGGCTGGGCAACACCGGACGCAGTACGGGTGCGCATCTTCATTATGAAACGCGGCGGAAAGGTAAGTCACTAAATCCATCTCGTTTCTGGAAGGCTAGACATGCTCTTCAAAAAATCTCGCAACCGCAATAAGGACAAGCTCGCCAACAATGCTGCTGCACGCGGGGGACGGGCTGGTCCCTCGATCATCACCAGTGATGTTGTGATTGATGGAAACCTGATCACCGGCGGTGAACTGCAGGTCGACGGTACCGTCAATGGCAATATTCGTGCCCGGGCGATTGTGGTCGATGTGCAAGGCGTCGTACATGGTGAGGTTGCGGCAGAAGATGTTTTCGTGCGTGGGCGCATCATCGGCCCTATCCGTGGCGTCAATATTACCATCGTAGCCGGTGGACATATCGAAGGCGACGTGATCAACGAAAACATCGCAATCGAAAATGGCGCCTATGTCGATGGCAAAATCCACCATTCAGATGATCCGTTGTCGGATTATGCTGATCCTTATGGAACGGTTCAGCCCGAATACACGCACAACACCCCGGAGATCGGCGTCTACGACGACACCGGTTACCGTCCAGTGGAGTTGAACGTGCCGCGTCGCACGGACGCTGCTGAATAATCTCAAGAGATTGCCATGTCATTCGAGGTCGACTATTGCATTGCCATTTGAGCCGTGCACTCGGTGCGCCAGGGATGCCTCGACAAACTGATCGATATCGCCGTCCAATACGGCGCCTGGGTTGGTACTTTCCACACCTGTGCGCAAGTCCTTGACCAGCTGATAAGGTTGTAGAACGTATGACCGGATCTGGTGCCCCCAACCGATGTCGGTTTTTGAGGCCGCCTGCTCCGCGGCAGCTTCCTCGCGCTTCTGCAACTCTAGCTCAAAGAGTCTTGCCCGTAACATCGACCAGGCGGTCGCTCGGTTCTTGTGTTGGGACCGTTCATTCTGGCATTGGACAACGATACCGGTCGGCAAGTGGGTGATGCGTACCGCACTATCTGTGGTGTTGACATGCTGGCCACCAGCGCCCGATGCGCGATAAGTGTCAATGCGACAGTCACTTTCATTGATTTCAACTTCGATGCTTTCGTCAATCGACGGATAGACCCAAACCGAAGCAAATGACGTATGCCGCCGGGCATTTGAGTCAAACGGCGAAATGCGCACCAACCGGTGTACGCCAGACTCAGTCTTGGCCCAGCCATAGGCATTGTGACCCTTGATTAGCAAAACAGCCGATTTGAGTCCTGCCTCATCGCCCTGGTTCTCCTCCAGGACCTCGACTTTGAACTGCCGTCTCTCGGCCCATCTTACATACATCCGAAATAACATGCTCGTCCAATCCTGACTCTCCGTGCCCCCAGCACCGGCATGAATCTCGAGATAGGCATCATTGCTGTCAGCCTCCCCGGACAAAAGCGTTTCGAGCTCCAACTTGGCAGCTTCGCGCTCTAATGACTTAAGTATGGCTTCGGCTTCGGCAACGACAGCATGATCGTCCTCTTCCTCGCCCAGCTCGATCAGTTCGACATTGTCTTGCAGGGTCTGCTCTAGTCGGCGAACATTGGCGATCCTGGCGTCGAGGTCCTGGCGCAGACGCATGATCTCCTGCGCCTTGGTGGTGTCATTCCACAGATCGGGATCTTCAGCCATTGTGTTCAGTTCATCAAGCTTGGCTAATGCGTTGTCCCAGTCAAAGATGCCTCCTCAGCAGCGCAATTGACTGCTTGATTGCATCGACGACATTGCTGATTTCGGCCCGCATTTGAGGTTCCCTGACGTAGCTGAATGAGTGGTGCGCTGAGACGTGTAGCTGACGGTCAATAAAGGCCGCCGGTACCGGTCGTCAAGCCGCCTTCGATCACCGCGTCGTCGCCGCTGGCATGCCCCAGATTCTCACCAATGATGTAAGCCTCATTGGGAGGCTGTTCGCCAGGCTTAAACGCCTCTAGTATGACATTCTCATCACCATAGGCGGCACGCTGGCCAGTTGTAGGGTCAATCGGAATCAATTCGATCCCAGCTGGTACGCGGAACGGCGTAGCTGCCTTGCCCTTGAGAGCCATCTTCATGAAATTGGCCACGATTGGAGCAGCCAGTTTGCCACCCGTGCCATTTCTGCCCATCGGCGTTGGACGATCGAAGCCCACATACACACCGACTGCAAGGTCTGGCGTGAAACCTATGAACCAGGCATCTCGCTCATCATTGGTTGTGCCGGTCTTGCCGGCCACCGGTTTACCAACCTCCCTCAAGACCGTACCGGTGCCGCGTTGCACAACACCCTCCATCATTGAGGTGATCTGGTAAGCCGTGTAGGAATTGATGACTTCGTCACGTGTATCAAGCAACTCTGGTTCAGCCTGATTCTGCCAGCTCCCGGCATTACAGGCTGGGCACTCACGTTTGTCGTGACGGTAGACCGTGCGGCCATAACGATCCTGCACCCGGTCGATCAATGTCGCCTCGATCTTCTTGCCGCCATTGGCTATCATCGAAAAAGCCGTCGTCATGCGCATAAGGGAGGTCTCGCCTGCGCCCAGCGACATGGCTAGTACCGGCCTCATCTCGTCGTAGATGCCAAGTTGTTCGGCCAGTGACTTAATCTTGTTGATACCCATGTCATGGGCCAGACGAACCGTCATGACGTTGCGCGATCTTTCTATGCCGAGCCGAAGGGTCGACGGGCCATAGAATTCACCTGAATAGTTCTTGGGCTTCCAAATTTCGCCGTTGCGTAGCTCAATTTCGATCGGCGCGTCCATAATCACCGATGCTGGCGTATAGCCATTGTCGAGTGCTGCGGCATAGACGATAGGCTTGATCGACGAGCCCGGCTGACGCCTGGCCTGAATGGCGCGATTAAACTGGCTCTTGCCGTAACTGAAGCCGCCAACCATCGCCAGCACGCGACCGCTATGCGGATCCATAGCGACTAGCGCGCCATCGACTGCCGGCATTTGCATCAAGTGCCACTGCTCGTTGCGACCAGAAGGTGCAGCGTAGATGACGTCGCCGATGCTCAAAATGTCAGACAGATTTTTGACCTCCGGCCCCTTCTTACCTTTTCCGAGAGGTTGACTGGCCCATTTTGCCAACTCAAGCGGAATGACACCCGTCTGGCGCTGCTTTGCCGACTTTCGGCCTTTCAGCGTCTTCGGCCTGAGACCGATTTTTGCCTGTTGGTCGTCTAGCTCCAGCACGACTGCCAATTGCCAAGGCGCAATGTCAGACGGAATTTCCATTCCGGCAAGCGTTGCGGCCCAGTCTTTGTCTGTATCGATCTGCTTGATCGCACCGCGCCAACCGTTCTCTCGGTCGAACTTCATTAACCCACCGGTTAGGGCGCGCCGGGCATAGATTTGCAGCTTGGGATCAAGCGTTGTCCGAACCGACAATCCGCCGGTGTAGAGCCTGTCCTCGCCGAACAGCTGACCGAGGATACGGCGCGTTTCCTCTGTGAAGCCTTCGGCAGCAAACAACTGCGCACCGAACGGTCGCAGCGTGACTTCAAGCGGCTTGGCGACATTAGCTTCTCTTTGTTCCCGCGAGATATAGCCGTTCGCCTGCAAGCGCTCCAACACCCAGTTGCGGCGCTCGAGTGCCCGTTTCTTGTGGCGGATCGGGTGGTAGTTGTTTGGCGCCTTCGGTAAAGCGGCCAGATAGGCCATTTCCGCCAAGTTGAGGTCGGCCAGCGACTTGCCGAAATAGGTCAGCGATGCGCCGGCCACGCCATAGGCGCCCATCCCGAGATAGATCTCGTTGAGATAGAGCTCCATGATTTGGTTCTTGGAGAAAGTCGCTTCAATGCGCTTAGCGACAAGCGCTTCTTTCAGCTTGCGGTCAACGGTACGCTCGCTGGTCAGCAAAAAATTCTTGGCGACCTGCTGTGTGATCGTTGAAGCGCCGATCAATTTCCGCCCCTTCTTGCCCAGCACGTGGCGTTCAAACATGATCTTGGCATCAACAACTGCCGCGCGTGCAATGGCTTCCCAGTCGATACCTGAATGGGAGAAGAAATTCTTATCCTCAGCTGAGATGAAGGCGTCGATTAACTGTTTGGGGATCGCATTTATTGGCACGAACAACCGACGTTCCTTGGCATACTCGGCCAGTAGCGAACCATCCCCGGCATGGACACGGGTCATTACTGGCGGTTCGTACTTTGCTAGCTGTTCGTGTTCGGGAAGCGATTTACTTGTCTCCCAAACAATGTACCCAACACCGATCGCCACGCCCATGAAGACGATAAAACCGGCAGTGAACAGAAATCCAAAAAATCTCAGCATAAAGTGTGCCAGCGCCCTTTGCGGATTGCACTATAACGGGTTTGCAGCATCACGCGAAGAGGTATCGGGTTATTGTATGGGAAAGTGATCTTCCGAGGTTACCTAACGTCCATAAATATCATGCGCTCGATCACTGGAGATGCCGGTTAGCTGGTGATTGTGGCATTGTTTGGATCCCGTTCACTGGCCCAATCAGTTTCCCAAAGCGAGTTGCGTCGCAAAATATCCGTCAATCGCCTCTGACAAGGCCTGGGCAACCTTCTAGCGCCACGCCGCAGACACAAGCAGACGCTCATCGGCACGGTTTGACAAATAACCAAGTTCAAGAAGAATTGATGGGACATCTGGTGCCATGAGTACGCGGAAACCAGCGGACCGTAATGGTCTGGAGTTTAGTTTGGTGACTGGCTTCAACTGGCGCACCATCCTCTTGGCTGCGGAGATGGAATAGTTCTTGGTTTCGCGTTGAGCGAGGTCAATCAGAATGCCGGCGATTTCATCACTTTCCGTGCCCAGATCTACGCCAGCAATAATGTCCGACCGGTTTTCCTTGCGGGCCAATTCGGCGGCCTCTTCATCGGATGCCTCATCCGACACGGTGTAGACCGTTGCGCCCCGTGTGGCACGACCGCGAATGCTGTCTGCGTGAACGGCGATGAACAGATCGGCATTGGCATTGCGGGCGATTGTGACACGTTCCTGAAGTTTCAAGAACCGATCATCATTGCGGGTCATAATCACCTTGTAACGGCCTAATGCATCGAGCCTTTTCTTCAGCGTTCGAGCAAATGCCAGGACGACATTCTTCTCCTTGGTTCTTCGGTTGCGTGAGATTGCACCAGGGTCGATTCCGCCGTGTCCGGGATCGAGCACGATGACACGCTTGCTACTACGCCGGGCTTGCGCCGGTCGATCAGCCTCACTGGGATCCTTGGATGCTGCGGCCTTGTTCGGTCGGGGTCGTGGAATGGGTACCGGCTTCGCATTCAGCAAAACAGCAATGGCATCCGGTCGCGCGGATGAAGGCCGTGGTGGGCTGTTATTGACTGGGCTATCGGGCACAGTGTGGGGAAATCCGGGCGAGATGACCGGCTCGTCGATGGGCAAGCTGTCTTCGCGCGTGCCAAGCTCGTCGGAACGCGACGAAGCGGCGGCAATCAGGCGTTCCGGCGCCGGCGGAGGCTGCGGTTGTTCCTGTACATGCAGCTGATCAAAGATCTTGCGGTCCGTGCGAATTAGATCGACAACCAACCGTGCGGGTTGTCCATCGCGCGGGTTCAAGATGAAGGACTTGTCTATGAGTATCGGCCCGGTCGCATCAAGGACAATGCGCGAGCGTTCTTCGTCAATCCGCCCAAAGCGATAGCCGCTGATCAAGCCCCTGCCGTGACTGCCGGTTGTGTTGGAAAGATCGAATTCGACTTCCGGCAAATCGAGTATGACCCGGAACGGGTCCGGGATAACATAGACGTTGTAGCCAATAGCATAGGTCAATTCGGCAACGAATCGGGTCTTTGCGTTATCACCGCCGAGTCGTGTGGCAAACGCCTTTGGCGGAGGCTTGCTAGGAGCTATCTCCTCGCCATTAGTCGGGTGAATCAGAATCAAAAAAAAGCAAACAAAGTAAGAGACTTGTAGAAAAAAACTGAGCGTTTGCTTTCGGTTAGTCATAGAAGTTTGCGGGTTCACTTGCCGGCTGTCTATCAGGCCGGCAAGACGCTTCATATGGAAGGCGAGTGCCGAACGGATTCAATCCACACTAAAATTGGATGGTTAACCATCCGTTTACCAGGCCAATCGTGCATCAATCCTGCAACCGCAAATGTCTACTGATGCTAGCGGCAAGACGCTTGCAAAGATGACAAACAGTGCCTAATAGTGGAATCGTCTAATCCAATGCAGGCGCCGAGTTCGGCAACCAACCTGTTGGGTGATTGTTTCCGCTCCGGTGTGGGTCCGGGCCACGTTGTAAGCCACCCGCCGGACGCGTGTTTAGGCTGGTCTGGCTCGATAGATCGGGCCGACCGCCGACTAAGTGAACCGTTCCGCTCAGTTTCGGAACAAGGGGAAAACTGGATGTTCATGACATCGGAAACCCTGCTCCTGTCCACCCGGCCACGGCCGGGCTTGGTATGTTGTATGGGCTTGGGTGATCTCGCAGACGACGCGACTTGCGACGGGCGGTCCGATTGGTCGAACACACAAGATATGCGTGCATGCGCCCAAAACCGGTCAGGCCATGGGCCCGGACAACTGCAATCCGGCAACTTGCGGCGGCAGCGCGCTGGAGAAACGCCATTATGGCCAGTAAAATGCTCATCGATGCGGCACACTCGGAAGAAACCAGAGTCGTCGTCGTTCGCGGCAACCGCATAGAGGAATTCGATTACGAGTCCACCCAGCGCAAACAACTCAAAGGCAACATTTATCTCGCCAAAGTCACCCGTGTAGAGCCCTCCCTGCAGGCGGCCTTTGTCGATTATGGGGGCAATCGGCACGGATTTCTTGCGTTTAGCGAAATCCACCCTGACTATTATCAGATCCCGGTCGCTGACCGGCAGGCGCTTCTCGAGGAAGAGGAGGAAGACGTCCGCCGCAGTCAGGAAGAAGACGATGCCAGTGACGACGCTGAGGAAGCCGGCAACGCGAGCGAAGCGCCGGCGCAGGATGAAGAGACCGCAGAAGGCGAAGTGGATGCCGCGTCGACGCCCGACGGGGAGGACCTTAGCACAGATGAAGACGGTGCTGACGACGATCAACCGGCTGAAAAGGTCGACTCCGTAGGCGCTGAAGATGCGCTGGAAGAGGTGCCGCAGCGCCAGCGCCGCCAGCGAAGAAACTACAAAATTCAAGAAGTGATAAAGCGGCGTCAGGTGATACTCGTACAGGTCGTAAAGGAGGAGCGCGGCAACAAGGGTGCCGCATTGACAACCTACCTGTCTCTGGCTGGACGATATTGCGTTCTCATGCCGAACACGGCACGCGGCGGCGGCATTTCGCGCAAGATTACAGATGCCAGCGATCGCCGTCGACTGAAAGAGGTGGCACGCGACACCAAGGTGCAACCGGGAATGGGGTTGATCGTGCGCACTGCAGGTGCCCAACGGACCAAGGCCGAGATCAAGCGGGACTTCGACTATTTGATGCGGCTGTGGGGCAACGTCCGCGACCTGACTCTCGAATCAACGGCGCCTGCTCTGGTTTATGAGGAAGGCAGTCTGATCAAACGCTCGATACGCGACCTGTACACTAAGGATGTCGAAGAGGTTCTGGTCGAAGGCGAGGCAGCGGTTAAGGAAGCCAAAGGCTTCATGAAGATGCTCATGCCAAGCCATGCACGTCATGTCAAAGTCTATAAAGACACTCAGCCGCTGTTCTCCCGCTTCAAGATTGAAAGCCAGCTGGACGGCTTGTTCTCGACCACTGTGACCCTACAATCGGGTGGCTACATGGTGATCAACCAGACCGAGGCACTGGTTGCCATCGACATCAACTCGGGAAAGGCGACACGCGAGCACAATATCGAGGACACCGCGCTTAAGACCAATCAGGAAGCGGCACAGGAAATCGCACGGCAATTGCGGTTGCGGGATCTGGCGGGGCTGATCGTTATCGATTTCATCGATATGGAGGAAAAACGCAACAACAGGGCGGTGGAACGCAGGCTCAAAGATGCCCTCAAGAATGACCGTGCTCGAATACAGGTTGGCCGCATCAGCCATTTCGGATTGCTGGAGATGTCACGCCAGCGGTTGCGGCAGGGCATGATTGAAAACACCTCCCTGCCCTGTCCACAATGCGCAGGACGCGGTACCATACGATCGGTATCGAGCTGTGCACTGTCGATCCTACGCGAGATCGAAGAACACTTGATAAACCGCAAACCGGATAACCTGTCGGTGCGCTGCGATCGTGAAGTGGCGTTTTATATTCTGAATGACAAGCGCGACCATCTGTTGGCACTGGAATCTGCCTGGGGCGTGTCGATCTATATCGAACCGTCCGGCGAGATGTTGCAGGCAGACTGCGAGATCGACGCCAGCAGCGATCGGGCGCCGGGCACGCGCCGCGCACGTAGCCAGTCCATCAAGATCGACTCGGTGTTTGATGAGAGTGAAGCAAGCGAGAAGGGCGCAATTTCAGCTGATTCCAGAGCGGACTCACCCGAGGCCGACTCCGAAGATCAGGGCCGCAAGCGTAAACGCCGCCGCGGCAGGCGCGGTGGGCGCCGTTCACGCGAACGCACAAATGTCGAAGAACAGGTCGTCCAGGCGAGCGATGGACAGGCTGCCGAACCTTCCGGCGAGACAGTCGAGGTATCTAATGATGACGTTCAGGGCGAAGGCGAAGCGGTGCCTCAGACCGATGCGCCCAAGAAAAAACCCCGCAAGCATACGCGCAAACCGAAAGCCGTCGCTGTAACGGTTGGCGATGATGAAGACGTGCCCGAAGTTGTCGGCGCTGTGTCTGGAGAAACGGAAGGCAATGCCGATGCGGCTGCGCCTGATGTTCAAGCGGAAAGCAATAAACCGGCAAAGCAGAAGCCGGCCCGCAAGCCGCGCAAGTCTGCAAAAGCGAAGATCGTCGAAGCGCAGGAAGCGTCGACCGAGCACGTCGCTCAGGACACGAATGGCCACAGCGAAGATACCGAACCGACCGCAGCGTCGAACGGGAACGGGGAGAACGAAGCGCAAATCGAAATCGTGGCGGAACCTCGCAAATGGACACCGCCTGGGCCTACAGCCGATCCTGATGCACCGCGCAAATCGGGCTGGTGGAGCAAACGCTAGAGCGTTTCTTTCTCATGTGGAACCATTTGATGGTCCAAATCCGG
>JAEKFU010000173.1 GCA_016522385.1 Pseudomonadota bacterium | reverse complement strand
GTTCTCCGCTTTCGGCACCGTAGCTGACGATCGGCAACTCGACATCAAGCCTGCCGACAGCCTCGTGCAAGTCCCTAGTGAGAACTTCGTCGCAATATGCCAGCGATGGCTGTGCCATCGTGACGATGGTTCGAAGTTCTCTGGCCCGCAAGAGCGACATCGTCGTGACGGCTACCGCGCCAATTTTCTGAATAGCAAGCCAAATGGCAGCCGCTTCGGGCGAGTTGGCACCGCGGATGAGAACTCTGTTGCCCGGCTCAATTGCAAAATGCTCCACCATGAGTTGAGCGATACGTCCGACTCGATCAGCCAGCTCCGCATAGGTCCAATGTCGCACACCGCTTACAGTTGCGCGGCAATGCTGTGCATCACCATTCAGATGCCGGTTGAGGAGAAATGAGACGCAGTTCAAGGGTCCCGTCATGGGCACGCCTGGCAGCGGGTGTATCTCAGGCCAATCGTCTATGGAAGGTAGGCGGTCATGTACGAAGCGATCAATCTGTGGACTCTGACAATCGCTCATTCGGCAGTCCAGTCTGGAGCGGTCAGCCGACGTCTTCCGTCGGACGATTTCAGTATGTTTGGTTCATCGAGCGCCACTCTGTCCCATAGTTTGCACGTCACCTGCTTGTGCGTTTGATCCAGACCCTCACAGTAGTTGGTGTATTCGCATAGGCGGATCTGGTCTCCGTGGCCGGTTTCAAGTTTGAGGAACCAATCGGGATCGGCAAGGGATTGACGTGCAGCACCTATGATATCGGCCACCCCTTGGCGCAGCGCGGTCTCTGCCATGGCAAAACTGTGAACGCCACCTGCGCCAACGACCGGCGTGTTGAAACCAGCTTTGCGTACCGCTTGGCGAATGGCCTTGGTCGCAGCGAAATTCCGTCCGAACGGGCCGATCTCGTCCGAGATGAATTGCGGCATACACTCGTAGCCACTACGGCCTGTGTAGGGATAAGCAGCCGCACCTACCTTTGGCTGTTTGGCGTCGTCAAACTTCCCTCCTCTTGAAAGTGAAAGGAAATCCATGCCTGCCCGGGCGAACTCCTTTGCGAAGAAGCACACGTCATCCAGTGTGCTGCCGCCGTCGATTGCCTCATCGGCCAGAAACCTCGCGCCGACCACAAAGCGGTTCGAAACCGATTGCCGGACTTGTTGAAGAACCTCCAATGGCAACCGGACCCTGGCTTCACGGTTCCCGCCATAACCATCGCTACGGTCGTTCGTCGCCGACAGGAATGATGCCATGGTGTAGGCATGCGCATAGTGCAGCTCCACTCCGTCAAACCCCGCCTTTTCGGCCCGTTGTGCGGCAGAGGAAAACAGAGGCGGCAGAACTCTCGGAAGCTCCGCAACATGCGAAAAGTGGGTGTCGCTGACCCGCTCGCGATGTCCCATGGTCAGCGCTTCCCACTCTCTGTCGTTCAGCACGGTTTGCAGCTCGGTGCCATCCAGTGCCATGAGCGCTGCCCGAACGTTGAGCTCTTCGGCGCCAACCAGATTCAGATGCTGCCGGTGCTGTTCGGTGATTTCGAGATAGCGGGTAAGAAATTTCTCGCGAGGTGGACGCCGTTTTATCGATAGAAAATCAATGAGTTGAATGAATAGCTTGGTTGTTCCACCGCTCTCCTTTCTCACCCGTGCCACCAGTTCGGTCAGTCCATTCAAGAATCGATCATGACCGATCCTAAGCAACGGTCCCGACGGCACATCGCGAATTCCGGTGGCTTCGACGACAATGGCTGCCGGTCGTCCGCGAGCAAAACGACCATACCAATCCAAGATCTCAGGTGTGACATACCCCTCCTCGGTTGCACGCCAAGGCACCATCGCGGGCACCCAGGTGCGGTTGCGGAGTTTCAGGCGCTCCGCGTCGAGCGGTGAGAACAGCAATGATGACTCGATCTCGCTGGCGTTGGGCAACTTGCCAATCTCAGACCGCCATCTGATCTTGTCGGGAGGCTTCCACATGACACCGCATTGTTAGGACGGGGGTGAAGCGTTCGCTCGCCGAAGCGGTGATCAACGCGTGTTTCAACAGTAAGGTTATTGCACAGCCCACGCGATGTCGAGCATCCGGCACAAGCAAGGATCAACGTCAATTGACTTCACAAAGTCGAAAATTCCCAGATCCCGGCTGTCCAAAAGGCGAAGATCCTCGCTCGCAGGTCAGTTAGAAAGGTGCAGCGAACCATTTCCATGCGGGGCAAGATTGTCCGGGATGTGCCTCGAACGGACGCTAACGGCTCATAGGCAGCAACCGCAAAATTGGCACATTGCTTCGTGCCAAATTCAGACTCCCTCAGCCTTTCGGTCTCGCCGCTCGATTTCCTCCAAGAGAGCTTCTTTGATTGCAGACAGTGCCGTTATCTCCCCTGGGTCAACAACCCCGTCTGACTCGATCAAGATCTCGGCAACCTCCCAGACCGACTCCAGTTCGCTTACTCCCCTGTCCGACAGGCGCGCGATCGACGTTTCAACGACCTGCTGGTTCGGGCTTTGCGCCCTCATCCACTTGCGAAGAACGGTGAGGTCGGCGTCGCTGAGTTCTATTGAAACTTCCTCGCCCCTGATCTTTGAGTACTTCAACAGGATCTCTTCCTCGGCGCGGGCGAATTGGCCGTCGCTCTCGGCAACGAAAATCAGGACCCGAAGCTCGTCGCCGATCTCTTCAATCAGACGAACGCCTTTTTCAAATCCGCTGGACGAAATCTTTGGAGCCTGCCCAATCTGAACGTTGCCAGCTTGCAGCAGTGCCAGCAACTCATCACTGTCCTCAAAGATCTCGCCGGTTCGCGTGTCGACCAGCGCTTCAATTCTATCGATGAAAAAGGTCCGGTAGGCGTCTCTCAGCTCACAATGGCCGCTTAGCTCGTTTGCGTTCACGGACGAAATCTGCACCACACGATGGCTCACATGACCGTCAACATCTTTATAAATCAGCCCGACGCGACTGCCGGCCGCAAGCGGACTTACAACCGCGCCAAAGTACGGCTCTTGCATCTCGGCAGAATCTTCGTCGTATGCTTCAGGATCAAAGCCAGGGACGTGTTTGCTGCGTTTGTCGAAGAACTTTCCCAAGCCCTTTAACAGCATCGGAACTACCTCCACCATGACTGGAATTGAAGCTTACATCAGCGTTCTGCATGATTCAAAGTGGCAGAGGACCTGCATGGACAATCAAGTCCAATATTTCTGTACCTTCACGCCAGAATAGCGTTTGCCGTGAAAAATTACCGCCTAGCGCACGATCGTTTCAGATTGAATCAATCTGAAACGTGAATCGTCCGCTAAGCTGTTGAATCTGAGCATGTTCTTATCAGAAAAGTGCGGCAACTTTTCTGGAACATGCTCTAGACTGCGTTGTGCCACTAAGCGACGTTTGTGTTACACGAGTGTCCGGCGCGAAGTCGCCGATTGCTTGTCCATTTGAAAAACTAACGGGGACACATCTCAATCAGAGAGCATGAGTCAATCCGCGCCTGCAACAAGAGCACCGTGAGATACCTTGGATTTGAGGTCGACGATGCACTTCGAATTGCTGAACAAGTCGATGTTCAAGAACGGGGCGGAGCGGACCTGCTCTGCCCTGCCCCGAAACGACCGAGACGCGCGATCAGCAGACTCTCTCGGTGTGCATGTAACCGGCCCGGAGCCGATCAGGCGATTCAGAAATAGGGGCATGAGCCGCGAACGTAGATTTCAGGTTTATGGGACGCCGCCGACAGTTGCTGCGCTGTGCTGGCCCGTTAGGCCAGCTGTACTGTTTCAGCCACACCACACAACAGTGAAGTGCCAACCAGCGGAACTTGATTGACTCGCATTAGACTAAAGTCTAGCGTTATGGGCGACACCACATTCTCCCGGAGGCCTTGGAACGACAAAAAGTGGCGCAACGCCGCATCTGCATGGACTGAAAGAGTGACTTTCTGGGCGGCCCTTCGAGGCCGCTATTTGTTTGTAGGGAGACTTGCCATGCAACTGACTGCACCCACGGAGTTGGTGCTTTTGCTTTCTGTGCTTC
>JAEKFU010000137.1 GCA_016522385.1 Pseudomonadota bacterium | reverse complement strand
GGGCAAATCGATCCGGGAAGTCTCGACGACGACCTACCGACCGTTCTACACCCCGGTCAATCTGGGTGCGCTGGCCGGTCCCTATCAAGGGCATCATTTCCAGCCGGTGCGCAAGACCCCGCTGCACAAATGGGCCGAAGACGAAGGCGCGGTGTTTGTCGAAGCGGGTCTTTGGTACCGCTCGCAATGGTTCACGCAGCAAGGCGAGACCTACTGGCTGGACAGCGTCAAACGCGAGGTGATCAATGCGCGCACCAATGTCGGGCTGTGTGATGTCTCGACGCTCGGCAAGATTGATATCCAGGGTCCAGATGCAGCCGAGTTCATGAACCGACTCTACTGCAACGGCTGGAAGACGCTGCCGGTCGGCAAGGCGCGCTACGGTCTGATGCTGCGCGAAGACGGTATCGTCTATGACGATGGCACCTCAAGCCGGCTGGGCGAAAACCACTACTTCATGACCACGACGACAGCCAATGCCGGTGGGGTGATGAGCCATATCGAGTATTGCCACCAGGTGCTGTGGCCGGAGCTTGATGTGCAGTATGTCTCGGTTACCGAGCAGTGGGCGCAAATGGCTGTCGCCGGGCCGAATGCCCGCAAGACATTGCAGAAAGTGATCTCTGAGGACCTTTCGGACGAGGCGTTCCCTTATCTGGGTGCACAGCTGGTCACGGTGAACGGCGGTATGAGCGGCCGGTTGTTCCGGATCTCGTTTTCCGGCGAACTGGCCTATGAGTTGGCAGTGCCGGCCGATTATGGTGATGCGGTGGTGCGCTCGGTGATGCATGCCGGCCGTGAGTTCGGTATTCAGCCCTATGGCACAGAAGCCTTATCGGTCATGCGCATCGAGAAGGGGCATGTGGCCGGCGGTGAACTCAACGGCACTTCGACCGCGTATGACATGGGACTTGGCAAGATGATGTCCAGCAAAAAAGATTATATCGGTCGCGTGATGGCCACGCGTGAAGCCTTTCATGTGCCGGACCGGCCGCAATTTATTGGGCTGAAGCCGATTGACCGGTCCTTACAGATTAAGGCGGGGGCGCATTTGCTGGCGCGCGGCGACACGCCGTCGATGGCCAACGATCAGGGTTATGTGACCGCTGTCGGATTTTCGCCGATGGTCGGGCAGTGGGTTGCACTTGGCTATCTGAAACGCGGCCGCGAGCGGTATGGCGAGGTGATCCAGGTTTGGGATGGTTTGCGCAACATGCATCTGCTCGCCGAGGTCTGTGACCCGGTGTTCTATGACAAGGAGCATGCAAAACTCCATGGCTAAGCAAGCAACAGTCCGTAAGCGGCCGGCAGCCAGAAAGACAGTCATCGCGGCAAAGCGTGTCTCGCCGCTTGACCATGTCATCCGCTATGGCCGCTTTGGCGCCGATGCGGATGGTGGCCCGGGTGTCAGTTTCAGTCTGCGCCATCCGGCGTCGATCGTCACAGTGATTGCCCGCAAGGGAAAGGTAACGGCGTTGTCGGCGGCGATGAAGAAACTTTATGGGTTTGATGTGCCGGCGCCGGGCGAGTCGGCCGGCGATCGCGGTGTTGGCGTGCACTGGTGCGGGCCCGAGCAGTGGTATGTGGTGCGTTCGGATTCCAGCGACGGTGTGCTCTATGATGAGCTATCAGAGCGCTTCGACGGTCTGGCTTCTATCTCTGACCAGAGCCACGGACGATTAATCATCTCGATAAAGGGCCCAAGGGCCCGCGATGTGCTCGCCAAGGGCACACCGGTCGATTTCCACCCACGGGCGTTCGGCCCCGGCGATTGCGCGGTAACCCAGATGGCCCATGTCGGTGTGCACATCGCGCAGACTGGCGAGGATGTTTTCGAGCTGTCGCTGTTCCGCGGCTTTGCCGAAAGCTTCTGGGACTGGCTAACTGAAATGGCCCTCGAATACGGGTATGAGGTGCGCTGAGCCGGTTAGAGCGGGCGGCGAACCTCGTGAAGTCATGCCTTGTCCATATCGGCAAGAATGCCTTTGGCGATACGGTGGCACTCTACACCGGCGGGGACACCGCAATAGACTGAGATTTGCGTCAATACTGCTTGCAGCTCTTCCGTGGTGAGGCCGTTCTGGATTGCGCCACGGAAGTGGAGACCCCATTCATGCATGCGGCCTAGGGCGGCGAGCATTCCGAGGTTCAACAGGCTGCGCTGTTTGTAGCTCAGGGTCTCATCGCCCCAGCAGCCGCCCCAGCAATACTCGGTGATCATTTCCTGAAATGGTCTGGCGAAATCATCGGCATTGGCAAGGGACTTCTCGACATATTCCGCGCCGAGAACAGATTTGCGGGCCGCCATGCCCTTTTCGAAACGTTCCTTGTCCATTTACGAATCTCCCTATGTGATTGTACCGTCTTCGGTGATTGTCAGGTGGTTGGCGTTTAACAGCGCGTCATAGTCGGTCGGGGTGACGGTGACAACGGGGCAATTGGCGCCATAGAGGGTTTTTGCCACCAGCGTGCCGGTGGCGATGTTGATGTCGGCGGTCTTCAGGATGATGCCGGCCGGGCCGGTGGCGCGTCTCAGACTCTCTGCTATACACGCCGGGGTGCCGCCGGAGCCGCGGGCGCCCGGAAGCAGCACGATGCGGCCTTGCAGACAGGCGCCGGCCTGTGGGTGCTGTTGGTCGAGAATGATGCCGGTTACCGGATCAAAACCTCCCCAGAAGCTAAGCGATTCGGACAGAACGAGCGCGGGTCCTGCAGCGCTGCCGCGAGTGAGAACGCGTGATTGGATACCCGGGATCATGACAGCGAATGCCAGATGTCCTGGTCGCGCCAGACTTCGCCGCGTACAGCACTTTCGGCGCATTCTGTGAGGCTGCCGAAACAGACTTCGATACCAAGCATTCCGGGGGCGTAATAGGCCCATTTGGCGGCATTGGTCATGGCGCGGCCGGTGCAGCCGCGTACCTTGGGCGAGAAGTAAGTGCAGGTATCGGTGATGACCTCGACCCCGGCCTCGGTGAGCGGTTGTAGATAACCCTGCGCTTCGGCTAAGTCACGCACGAAGCGACTGGTGGCGACATAGACTTTAACACCGTCATGGACCTTGCGGCCGGCAAGGAGCGGCGCCAGCGCGGCGAATTCGGTGATCGAAAAGTGGGGCGTGCCAAGGGCGACCATGTTCAAGGGGCCATCGCGGCCACTGGAGAGTTGATCGCGGGCCCTGGTGAGATCGGCGATGGTAATGTCGATGATTTCAGACGGCTTTCGATCCTGAAGCGCGGCTTCGAGCGTCGGTGCCTCAGGTGTTACGCCGACTCCATGCCACAGTTCGACACCGCCCGATGCAGCGACTGCAGCTGATATGGCCTTGAGCTTGTCTTCCCCGACACGGTCCGGCAGACCGTCGATCACGGGCACGCGGTTGCCGACACGCTGGCCGGCGACATGACCGATGAGGTGATAGAAGATTTCCTGTGACTTCAGGGTATCGGGTATCTCGCCGGTGCGCAGGACGATGTCACCGGCACGACCCGTGTCGGTATGGAGGCGGGCAAGTGGGACCTTGCCGGTGAGGGCGCAGGCAACATCGAGGAAATCGCCGTATTTGTTGGTGCGAGCACCGATCACTGAATTGTAGAACGCCACGGCGTTGCTTTCGCCGACAATGATGTGATCGCCAAGAGTTGGGCGTTCAGGCAGCTGATAGGGGGCACAGGTCCACACCGGCCGGGCGCCGAGGGCGATATAGAGCTGCATGAGTTCGCGAGCCCCGGCGATGGTTTCGCGATCGCCCTTGTCGGTGCGCAAATCCGGTTGCTCAAGGCTGACAAGACCATTGTTGGTCCAAGTCGGCACTGCGAAACGGGCATCATTGTCGAGCAACAGCCGGGCAAAGTCGATGTGCGCCTGACCGGCATAGAAACAGGCATCGATATGGGCGAAGCTTGCCGGGATCAGTCGGTCGGCCGCGGTGATTGCTGCGGCCTGCAACACGGTTTCGATTGCCAACCGCATGGCCGGGCCGTCCTCGCCCGCCAGCCAGCCCTGTTCTCTGCGACTAAGTTCCGGTCTTTTCACGCGCGATCTGGTTAATTGTGACGTAGTCAGTTTTGCCTGAACCTAGCACCGGCATGTCCTCAATCTCAACAATTGTGCGCGGAATCATCAACTCGACAGTGCCGGTATTCTTCAGCGCATCGCCGAGCGTCTTGCGCTGCAGCTTCTGCTTAGTGGTCAGCAGGACAAGCTGCTCGCCTTTCTTGGGATCAGGTACCGCGACAACGGCATGCTCATGGTCTTTGAAGGCGGCCTGGACCTTTGATTCCACTGCACTGAGAGAGACCATTTCGCCGGCAATCTTGGCAAAGCGTTTGGCGCGCCCCTCGATCTTGACGAAACCAAGATTGTCGATCGAGACGATGTCGCCGGTGTCATACCAGCCGTCGGGCGGGGGCTCGAGGACACCGGGATTATCGGCTTTGAGATAGCCGAGCATAACATTGGGGCCTTTGACGACAAGCTTGCCACCTTCGTTGATTCCATCGATTGGCTCCAGACGATGCTGCAGTCCATCCAGCATCCGGCCGACCGTGCCGGTCTTGAACTGCATTGGCGTATTGACGGCGAGGACCGGCGCGCATTCGGTGGCACCATAGCCTTCAAGGATGCGTAGGCCAAATTTTTCCATCCACGTCTCGCGGGTCTCCGATTTTACCCGTTCGGCGCCGGCAACGACATAACGGATGTTGTAAAAGTCATACGGGTGCGCGTTGCGGGCATAGCCGGTCAGGAAGGTATCGGTGCCGAACATGATGGTTGCGTTGGTGTCGTAGCAAAGCTCGGGCACGATCTTGTAGTGGAGCGGTGAAGGATACAGGAACGTATAGACGCCCGAGAGCACGGGCAGAAGCGTGCCGCCGGTGAGCCCGAAGGCGTGGAACATCGGCAGTGCATTGAAGACGATGTCTTGGGCGGTGAAATCAATTCGGGCAGCAACCTGCTTGAGGTTGGCTTGCAGGTTGCGGTGCGACAGGACCACACCCTTCGGCACACCCTCCGATCCGGACGTGAATAGAATCACTGCAGCGGTGTTGGGATCACTGTCGGCACCACTCCACTTGAGCGCCCAGGGCGCGGCGGCACTCTTGGCGATACCAAGGATCTTGTCAAAGACGCCGATGGTTGGCCGGATGTCCTCCAGGTAGATAATCTCTGCCTGCTTGGCGAGCAGTTTTACATCGTCCTCTAGGCCAGCTTGTTCGATGAAGGCATGCGCAGTGATGACCGTTTTGATCTCGGCAGCTGTACAGGCAGCTGACATGTTGGCTGCGCCGGTTGAGAAATTGAGCATGGCCGGCACCCGGCCGTGTGCCAGAAGACCAAAAAAGGTGATGAAACAGCCCGCGGCATTGGGCAAGAGCATACCAACATTGCGCTGACCTTCGGTGCGCTTGGCCAGTTTGCGGCCAAGTACGAAGCTGCCGGTGACCAGACGGCTGTAACTGAGCGGTGAGCGTTGGACGTCTTCGAGTATCTTATTGCTGCCACCATGGGCCTTGCGGGCATCGAGCAAGGCTTCAAAAAGATGCTGATCGATGTTGCTGGTGCGGAACACCATGCTGGTCATGACGTCGTAGAGCTGCTGGGAGATGTGGCGGCGCAATTCGGCTCCCCTAAGATCATCCGGGGCGTGAAACTTGACCGGTTCGAGAATGGTGATTGTGATCTTTGGAAACAGCTGCAAACGCTGCTTGCCGCGCAGGCGTGAAAAATTCGAGAACTGGGCGCCATCTATGCGGATCGGCAGGATCGGTGCGTCGGCCATGTGGGCGATGGTGCCGGGTCCTTCATAGACTTTCATCAGCGCGCCGGTGACAGTGATCCGGCCCTCCGGGAAGATGACGATCCTGCGGTCCTTCTGCAGTTCCTGGACCAGGGTGCGGGTTGCCATCGGGTTGGTCGGGTCGATCGGCAACAGGTCGAACAGGGCAAAGGCCGGTTTGGCCCACCACTTGTTGGAGGTAAATGTATTGATGGCAAAGCTCGCCCGATCGGGCAGGAAGCAGCCAAGCAGCGGCCCGTCGAGGAACGAGGTATGATTGGCAACGATCACGGCGCGGCTGCCCGCTTTGCGATAGTTTTCCCGCCCGACGAGTTCGACCCGGTAGAGCAGGCGGAAGACGCGGCGCCCGAGATACTTGACCAGTTCCTGCGGCAGCAATTTGCAGATGTAGACAGCGACGAGCGCATTGGCGAGGCCGACAAGCAGAAAGATCTGCGGCACGGTGAAACCTGAATTTGCCGCCAACACGGTGAGGCCGGAAGCAACGGTCATGAACAGGGCGTTGATGACGTTGTTCGAGGCGATGACCCGCGAGCGGTGTTCGTCGGCGCTGTGCAATTGTACATAGGCGTAAAGCGGCACCACAAAGAGGCCGCCGAACATTGCAATGAAGGTCAGGTCCACCAGTACCCGCCAGCCCCTCCCTGTGGCGAGGAAATCACTGATCGTCATAAGGTTGGCAGCATTGGCCATGGCGCCGGCGCGACTCGAGGCGAGCCACAAATCGATAATGGCAACGGTGGTCAGGATTGCAGCGATCGGGACATATTTGGCTGATACCTCACCGCGCAACAGGCGGTTAGTCAGCATTGAACCGATGGCAATGCCAATGGTGAAGGTGGCAATGAACAGGTTGGAGACCTGCTCGTTGGCTAAAAGGACTTCTTTGGCAAAAACCGGAATTTGGGTAAGGAATACGAAGCCGAGAAACCAGAACCAGGAAACGCCGAGGATCGCCAGGAAGACATTGCGGCTCTCGGTCGCGTATTTGAGAATCTGCGCCGTTGAAGCGACGATATTGTAGTTGACCGGCAGGTCGGGTTCGGGCGGAATGGCCTCTGGCATCTGTCTAGCCGACAGCCAGCCAACGGTCGCAAAGCCGATGATCGTGACGGTAATGATGGCCAGTCCATAGTCCTGTCTAATGAGGGCTCCTCCGAACAAGGTGCCGATCAGGATGGCCATAAACGTGCCGACTTCGATGAGCGCGTTGCCGCCGACCAGTTCATGCTCTGCAAGATGTTGTGGCAGGATGCCATATTTGATCGGACCGAAGAACGTCGACTGCGTGCCGGTAAGAAACAAAACAACAAACATCAGCGTGGTGGATTCGAGCCACAAGCTGAGGGCACCCAACGCCATGATTGCAATTTCAGCAAGCTTTATCCTGACAGTTAGAATTGCTTTGTCGTGTTTGTCGGCAAGCTGACCCGCCAGACCGGAAAACAGGAAAAAGGGTGCGGTGAACAGGCCGGCGGCGACGGCGAGCAGCAGCGTCGCGCTGGAGCCGGACTCGGCGGCGAGTTTGTAGGTAATCAGGATAGCGACGGAAAAACGCAGTACGTTGTCATTGAAGGCACCGAGCGCCTGGGTAATGAAGAGAGGCAGAAAACGTTTTGTTTTCAGCAACAAGAACTGGCTTTGCGACATCGCTATCGGGTCCCCTCAAGTTGAGCCGCTGGCGGCCGTCATTCGGTGTCTATTCTATGCTGACGTCGATTCAATCGCGTCAATCTTCGATGGTGAGAATGCCAGGTGACCGGCAATCACAGAGACTGCTGGCAGCGGTTGCTCGTAGGACCACGCCGCATCTTCAATGGACACCGCCCCGGCGTCTATCGTCCAGTAACTGGCTGCACCTTTGTACGGGCAGTCCGTCCGGGTTGCTGAGGGCACAAACAGGTCCATGCGGATGTCGGTTTTCGGGATGTAATATACATTGCCGTAGCCGGTTTCAGCGAGCTCAATCGCATTGGTGCTGTCGGCAATCAAATAGCCTGCAGACATGATGCGGACCCGGCCGTTGAACGGTCGGGCGCTGACTTCGTGTTCTTGCGTTGACATGCGACCTGTATTCTTAAGTTTGTTTCGCCGTTTGGCAAACACAATAGGACCCTGGAAGGGTGCTTTTCATAGACCGAGCAGTTCAACAATGAATGAATGGGTCTGGCGATGATTGCCGAACACCGTCTCCGCGCCATGCTCAGTGAGACGTGCGCGTTTGTGTTCGGTAACATGAAAGCCGATGAAGTGGACGCCATTGGCCCGGCCGGCGTCGAGGTCATTGAGATTGTCGCCAAGAAACACGATCCGCTCGCGTGGCAAGTCGAGCTGGTCGATCACGCGAGCCAGGATGTCGCGTTTAGCACCGCCGCCATCAGCCGCACCGGCATAGCCTTTGACATAGTCCCACATGTCGGCCTGCTGTAGCCGCGTGCGCGCTGCATGCAGCAGATTTGCCGTTGCCGTGCCTAAAGCAATTCCGCCGTCTTGCGATAGTGCTGCGAGCAATTCCTTAGCGCCGGCGATTGGTGAGATTTCCAGGACACCGTCGGTGTATCCACTTTCCAGAACCTTGGCATATTCCTCTGCAATGCCGGTCAATTCGTGGTCGTGTGGCGCGCGGCCAAGATGGTTCTCGAGGATCTCGGTAATGATTTCCTCGTCGTTCCGCGTGCGGTAGCTGTCCCAGTCGTTGGACAGTCCGGTAAGTCCGTATAGAGACTGGAACGGCGCGAAAAAGGCGTTCTCCTCGGCCGGAGTCAGTTCGAGCAGCGGGCCGTCGACGTCGAAAATTACCGCGCTGTTGTGCTTCGGCATTGGATCAGTTCCGCATCATGTCGGGCGTCATCTCGATCAGCGTTGGCCGGTCCGTTTCTAGCGCGTCCCTGATCGCCTGCGACAACTCCTTGAGTGATCCCGGCCGGTCGTTCTGGCAGCCATATGCTTTGGCGAGCATCTGGAAATCGGGATTGACCTGGGTAACCGCGTTGGGCTGGATGCCCTTGCGTACCATGTCCATATGAATGGCGCCGAGCAGATTGTTGTTCCACAGCAGGATCGGCAGGGGCTTGCCGAGTTCGGCAGCGGTCGCCAACTCGTTGATGGTGTACTGGAACCCGTAATCGCCGGCGATAGCGGCGACCGGGCGGGCGCCGACACCGGCCTTGGCGCCAATCGCGGCTGGCAGCGCATAGCCAAGCGTACCGAAGCCGACGGGATGCAACCAGCAGGAAGGGTGTTCTGTGGGAAATATTTCGTTGCCGGCATAGGCCAACAGAGTCATGTCGGTGGTGACGACGGTGTCGGCCGGCAAGCTTTCACGGATGGTCTCAAGCGCCGGCCGGAGCACAGCTCGGGTTTCGCCATCAGCGGCTTTCACCGTCTGAGCGAGATCAGCGATTTTTCGCGCTGTCGTTTCTACATCTGCCGAGTCGGTAGGTAGACCCTCGGCGATTTGCGTGAGGCTCTCGGCGGCATCAGACTTGATCGCGACTGTTGCAGGATAGGGCCGGGCCAACGAACCCGTGTCAAGGTCGATACGGATCAACGGGTTAGTGATATTGAAGCTCTGGTACCACAGATCTGTTTCAGAAATCTCGGTTCCGACGGCCAGTACGACATCTGCGGCCATAATGATCTCTATGGCAGCTGGTTGCGGAAGCACGGCGCCCGCATTGAGCGGGTGGCTCTCAGGGACAGCACCTTTACCGGCATTGGTGGTGAAAATCACAGCGCCCGTCGCGCTGGCGATCTTGGCAATCGCGTCGCCGGCACGGCAGGCGCCGCCTCCGGCAATGATCACCGGAAGCTTAGCTGTCGCCAGTAGTTCGACGGCTGCAGCAATGTCTTCACTGCGTGGTCCGGGTGCGGCGGGTCGCGGCCGGGCCGTCCAGCCGTCACCAGCAGGAGAGTCGAGTACGTCGATCGGAATTTCGACATAGACCGGGCGGGGTCGCTCGCTCGCAAAGGCACTAAACGCCTCGGCAATCAGGTCGCAGACGTCCCTGGCGGTATAGGCGGTTGACGCGATTGCGGTCACCGTTGCAGCGGCGCCGCGTTGGTCCCGCATTTCGTGCAGTCGGCCGCGGCCTTGTGCGGCATCGGCAACATCGAGTGTACTGGCAA
Source organism: Pseudomonadota bacterium (assembly GCA_016522385.1). Taxonomy (GTDB): domain Bacteria; phylum Pseudomonadota; class Alphaproteobacteria; order Rhizobiales; family Aestuariivirgaceae; genus JABDJG01. The sequence goes on along the minus strand of JAEKFU010000137.1, from coordinate 5,786 downwards.
GCGCCAAAACTGGCACCGAATCCGAATAGGCCTGGCCGAGCGGGGTCATGAGGTTGGTCAGGCCCGGGCCAGTGATCACAAAACAGACACCGGGCTTGCCGGTGGCGCGAGCATAGCCGTCGGCCATGAAACCGGCGCCCTGCTCATGACGCGGCAGGATGTGGGTGATACCGGAGCGCGGCAAGGCCCGGTACAATTCAACGTTGTGGACGCCGGGAATGCCGAACACCGTGTCCACGCCGTAAGCTTCCAAGAGGGAGACGATGGCCTCGCCCGTCGACTGCTCTGCCCGGCTCATCTAGCTGTCTCCATGCCCAAACGGGCAAATTCGCCACCGGCCTGCTTGCCCGCCCAACTACCCGATGCCGGTGTTCCCTCAGCGTGCTTAGGCGGGAGAGCAGGCCGGTGCCGCATCCGATTAATCTAGCCTCTTCAGGCCGGACTATTGCTCGAAAACCGCATGACAGGCAACCTTTGCTGTACGGCTGTCTAGCAATTGCGGCCGATCCCGATAACAGCGTTCAAAGGCCAGCGAACATCGTGGATTGAACGCGCAGCCGGACGGCGGATCGATCGGCGAAGGCAACTCTCCCTTGAGTACAATGCGCTCCTTCTTTGCCGTCGGATCGGCCATCGGCGTTGCTGATAGCAATGCACGCGTGTAGGGATGTTGGGGTTCGCTGAACAGGTTTTCGCGGGAGCTGTGCTCGACGGGGCGGCCGAGATACATCACCATCACTTCATCGGCGATATGCTTGACCACAGACAGATCATGGCTGATGAACAAATAGGCCAGATCGTGTTTGTCCTGCAGTTCGGCCAGAAGGTTCAAAACCTGTGCCTGGATGGAGACATCGAGTGCCGATACGGGTTCATCCAGGATCAGGATCTCAGGGTCGAGCATCAAGGCGCGAGCGATGGCAATGCGCTGGCGCTGACCACCTGAGAACATGTGCGGGTAGCGGTCGTAATGTTCCGGCCTGAGGCCGACATTGGCAATCATGGCGCGTGCCCGTTCGGCGCGTTCGGCCTTCGGCATGTTCGTGTTAACAAGCAGCGGCTCTTCCAGGGCGGCGCCGATTTTTTGCCGCGGGTTGAGTGAACCATACGGGTTCTGAAAGACAATCTGCACCTTCGCTCGCAGGCGCTTGATAACGCCAGGGCCAGCCCCGGCGATCTCTTCGGTGCCCATCAACAGTGAGCCGGCGGTTGGCTTTTCGATCATGGTGACCAGGCGGGCAAGGGTGGACTTGCCGCATCCCGATTCCCCGACCACGGCCAAGGTGTTGCGCTTTTGCAGGGTGAAGCTGGCGCCATTCAGCGCCTTGAGGATGGCCGGCTTTTGAAACGCGCCACGCGGCACCGGATAGTGTTTGGTCAGGTCGGTGGCCGTCAGGACCGTCTCACCGCTCATGCCGCGTCCTCACGGCCTGGATGATCGATCGGTTTGCCTTTCTTGAGGGGGTAATGGCACAGGGCGTTGCCGAGTTTGCTGCTCTGGCGGCGGGGAACGCTGGTCGTGCACTGCACGGTCGCCAGTTCGCAGCGCGGCGAGAACAGGCAGCCGTTCGGCCGGTCGAACTGACCGGGAACGACGCCGGGTATGGATGGTAATTGCCGAGTAGTCGCTCGCTCCGGAAGGGCCGCCAGCAAGGCTGCGGTGTAAGGGTGATGGGGTTCCTTGAAAAGGCCCTTGACGGTCTGTTCTTCGACCTTCTGGCCGGCATACTGGACCGATACCCGCTCTGCGGTTTCGGCAACAACGCCCATGTCATGGGTGATCAGTACCAGCGCCATGCCGGTGTCCTTCTGCAATTGCAGCAGCAAATCGAGGATCTGTGCCTGTATTGTAACGTCCAGTGCGGTCGTCGGCTCATCGGCGATTAGCAGCTTGGGACTGCAGGCGATCGCCATGGCGATCATTACACGCTGGCTCATCCCGCCGGACATCTGATGCGGGAATGATGACAGCCGCTTTGCCGGTGCCGGGATGCCAACGGCATCGAGCAGTTCGATGGCCCGGGCGCGACGATCGCTACGGTTCATGCGAAGGTGAATTTTTAGCGCTTCAGTCAGCTGGAAGCCGACGGTAAAACATGGGTTGAGGCTCGACATCGGCTCCTGGAAGATCATTGAGATATCTTTGCCGATGATGCTGCGGCGTTGGCGAGCGGTCAGGGCGAGAAGGTTGCGGCCTTCGAAGGTCATCCGGTTGGCGGTCACCTTGGCAGTCCACGGCAGCAGTCCCATGACAGCGAGCATCGACACCGATTTGCCCGACCCGGACTCACCAACGATGGCCAGCACTTCCTTGCTGTCGACGGTGAGCGACACATCATCGACGGCGCGGAAGGCGCCGTGTGCGGTGGCAAAGTCTACACAGAGATTTTCGATCTCGAGCAACGCCATCACGACCTCTTTAGCTTGGGATCGAGCGCATCGCGCAAGCCGTCGCCCATCAAGTTGATGGCCAGCACGGTGAGCAGGATGGCGATGCCCGGCAGGGTGACCACCCACCAGGCCCGTTCGATAAACTCGCGCGCATCAGCCAGCATGGTGCCCCATTCCGGCGTTGGCGGCTGGGCGCCCATTCCGAGAAAGCCGAGCGCTGCGGCGTCAAGGATGGCAGTCGAAAATGACAAAGCCGCCTGAACGATGAGCGGCGCCAGGCAATTGGGCAGGATGGTCACGAACATCAGCCGGGCCCGGCCGACACCGGCAACGCGGGCCGCCATCACGTAATCCTTGTTCTTCTCACCGAGTACGGCGGCGCGGGTGAGACGGACATAGTGCGGCTGCTGGATGATCGCGATGGCGATCATCGCATTGGTCAGACTGGGTCCGAGGACGGCAACCAGCGCCAGGGCCAGCAGCAGGCTGGGGAACGCCAGAATGATATCCATCAGGCGCATGATAATGGTATCGAGCGTGCCGCCGACGACGCCGGCAATGAGGCCGACAGTTATGCCGACAATCAGGGACAGGGACACCACGATGCAACCGACGAACAGCGAATAGCGGCTGCCGTGGATGAGCCTTGACAGGATGTCGCGGCCAACCGCATCTGTGCCGAGCAGGAATCTGGAATCGCCACCGTCTTCCCACAATGGCGGCACCAAGAGGGCATCTCGGAACTGCTCATAAGGACCGAAAGGCGAGATCAGATCGGCCAGAAGGGCGACGAGACAAATAAACAGGAAGAACAGCAGGCCGCCGACGGCGCCGCGGTTCTCGCGGAAATAGCGCCAGAATTCGTCCAGCTGGCCAATCAGCCCACCTTTGCGCTTGTCGATAACCTCGGTCGCTAAGGTTGCTTCGCTCATCGCACTACCCGGTATGCCTGATCTTGGGGTTGATCAGCCCGTACATCAGGTCGACGATCAGATTAACGATCATGACGATCGCCGCAATCATCAGCAGTCCGCCTTGGACTGACGGGTAATCGCGGCGGGAAATCGAATCGACCATCCACTTGCCAATGCCGGGCCAGGAAAAGATCGTTTCGGTCAATATGGCGCCGCCGAGCAGCACACCGACCTGCAAGCCGATGGTGGTTATGACCGGGATCAGCGCGTTGCGCAATGCGTGCACGGCAATGACCCTGATCGGTGGCAGACCCTTGGCGCGGGCAGTGCGGACATAGTCCTCGCTCAGCACTTCCAACATGGCCGAGCGCGTCTGGCGGGCAATGACCGCCAGCGGAATGGTGCCGAGCACAATGGTCGGCAGAATAAGATGAGACAATGCCGAGGTGAACGCGCCTTTCTGGCCGGACAAAAGGCTGTCGATCAGCATAAAGCCGGTCACCGGCGGGAAAAAGTAGATCAGGCTGATGCGCCCGGCAACCGGCGTCCACTTCATGATGCCGGAAAAAAACATGATCAGGAGCAGGCCCCACCAGAAGATCGGCATGGAATAGCCGATCAGCGCGGTGCCCATCACGGAATGATCAAATGTCGTGCCGCGCCTGATGCCGGCAATGATGCCGGCCGGAATGCCGAGCGCCGTAGCAAAGATGATGGCGCAGACCGAAAGTTCAATCGTGGCGGGAAACAGCGTGAAAAACTCGGTCAACACCGGTTTCTTTGTCACCAGCGAGTTGCCCAGGTCGCCGTTGAAGGCGCCCCAGAGATACTCGAAATACTGCTCATAAAGTGGTCGGTCGAAGCCGAACTGTTTGAGCAATTGAGCGTGGCGTTCCGGGGTCAATCCGCGCTCGCCGGCCATCAGCAAAACCGGGTCGCCCGGCAGCAGGCGGATGAAACTGAACGCGGCGATGGTTACGCCGATAAAGGTCGGGATCAGAAGCCCGATACGCTTTAACAGAAATGCAAGCATGACTTCCCGTTTGCCTGCTTTGGCCGCTTGATACCAAGGCTTATCAGGTGACAACGCGCCCGCCAAACGGCGGGCGCGTCCTTGTCGCGCGTCTATTCCTTGATATCGACCAGATGGAAAGCATGACCGCCGAACGGGTCGATCCGGTAACCTTCCACTTCCTTGCGCATGGCCTTGAAGACCACCGAATGGGCAATTGTTGCCCACGGTGCTTCGCGCTTGAAGACAACTTGCGCCTTTTCGTAAAGCTCCGTACGCATGGCCGGATCCGACACGGTCTTGGCCTTCATGATCAGATCCTCGAACTCTTTGTTGCACCATTGCGCACGGTTCGATCCGCCGACGGCATCACAGCCGAGCAGGACGGCCAGGAAGTTGTCCGGATCGCCGTTGTCGCCGGTCCAGCCAAGCAATACTGCACCGTCACGATCTTCCGCCTTGGAGCGCTTGAGATATTCGCCCCACTCGTAAGAAACGATTTCGACATTAACGCCGATCTTGTCAAAATCCGACTGGATCAGCTCAGCCATGCGACGGGCATTCGGGTTGTACGGCCGCTGCACTGGCATTGCCCAGATCTTCATGGACAGGTCGCTGACACCGGCTTCGGCCAGCATCTTCTTGGCCGCTTCGGGATCGTAGGGATCATCCTGAACCGCGTCATTATACGACCAGATGGTCGGCGGGATCGGGTTCTTGGCTGCCTTGCCAGCGCCCTGGAATACCGCATCAAGAATCGCATTCTTGTTGATCGCCATGTTGAGCGCCTTACGAACCTGGACGTTGTCGAATGGCGCCACCTTGGTATTGTAGGCGAGATAGCCGACATTCAAGCCTTCCTGCTGCGGCAGCTTGAGGTCGGGATCGGAACTGATCGCTTCAAGATCGGCCGGGTTGGGATAGGGGTTGAAATGGCATTCGCCGGCCTTCAGGCGCTGGTGGCGCACAGAGGCATCGGTTGTGATGGCAAACACCAGGTCGTCAATCTTCGGCCGGCCGGCCCAATAGTCGTCGTGTGCCTTGTAACGGATGACAGCGTCTTTCTGATAGGCGACGAACTTGAAGGGACCGGTGCCGATCGGCTTTTGGTTGAGGTCCTCTTTGTTGCCGCTCTCAGCCAGTTTGTCGGCATATTCCTTCGACACGATCGAGGCGAAGTCCATGCCCAGATTGGCAATCATCGGCGCTTCCGGCCGGGTCAGGATGAACTTCACGGTATGATCGTCGACCTTGACGACTTCCTTCAGCAGCGATGGCATCGACATGCCATCGAAATACTCCCAGGCGGTGCCGGCGGTATACTGGTGCCAGGGATGATCCTTCTTCAACTGCCGCATGAATGAAAACACGACATCGTCGGCATTGAAGTCACGGGTCGGGGTGAAATAGTCAGTCGTATGGAACTTCACGCCCTTGCGCAGGTTGAACGTGTATTCCAGACCGTCATC
>JAEKFU010000065.1 GCA_016522385.1 Pseudomonadota bacterium | reverse complement strand
TGCGATGCTTGTGCGCGGTGAGGATAAGTTTGGGCACTTTCAACACATTCCATCGCCAAGCAGTGACATGGACGATGCCGCGCTTGCCTGGCATCAACGGATTCTCTTGGCACAGAACGAGGCAATGTACGACGGCGCCAAATCCCCACCGTCTTAGCACTTCGATATTCGTTGCCCGTCAAATCAACCATCTCGGTGACTTGAGTCAAGCGTGTCAGGACGAAAAATAAACGACTCTGTCGGCAAGCCGTTTAAACTCACTTCGATTCGGTTTTCGCACTACGTCGAAAAGGTACGATGGACCATGGATTGTCTCGGCATACCCTATGTCGAGCGGCCATTGATGCCACTTATTCATTTTGCGGTCACGCCATTCGTAACCGGACTCTCCGGACACGCCGATGATCAATCGACCCGTTTCTCGACGCCTGTTATTAAGACGGACAAGAATGAAGTGGTCGTGAAATCATCAACCATAATGCGCTTTCTATCGGAGCGGTACTTGTCTGAAGATGAAACACTGTTCCCGTCCGAAGAGGTGGTGCAGCTAGACGAGCACTACAATCGATATCTCGGACCGCACACGCGGCGATTGTTTTATATCAACGTCCTGAATCAACCAGACCTGATGTTCGAACTGGCTGACAGAAATGTAGGTGTGGGGCAGGCATGGCTATTCAAGATGCTCTTTCGGTCCTTTCGTAAACGGATTCTCTCGGCACTCGGGATCACACGCGAACGGGTCGACAAAGGTATTGGTCACATCTATCAAGAATTCGAGCGCGTCGAGCAAAGACTAAGCGATGGTCGGCCCTACCTGTTTGGCGATCGGCTCACCGCCGCGGACATTAGTTTTGCATGCTTGGGCGGTGTGGCGATGCTGCCAACGCCGGAGGAGGGCTACGGCGCGTATTTGCCGCCAGTCGATCGACGCGACGACGAGTTGAAGCGTGTGGCGACAGAACTACGAAACACCGAAGCAGGGAAATGGGCCCTAGGTTTGTACCGGACGGACCGCGGTACGCGTGTTATCCCAGCATTACCGAGCTTGTTACGGCCATAGATCAGAGGTCGCTATCGCTCGTGCCTTGGAAAGGCCCAATTGGGTGGTTGCAACAAACATCCCTTATATAGTACGTTTTCGTGCGGCGATGGACTGATTTCCCGTCGCGTCCGAATCTGCTCCGGCCACGCTCAGTGGCCCCGTCACCACCACCGGAGAAAGCTCATGAAGAAGGACAAACAAGACAACCAGAGTCCGGGCACCGGCACCATTCGACGCCGCACGATCCTCAAGGCGCCGCTCGCGGCCGCCGCAGCGTTCGCCGTCCCAGGGCTGCTCATCGGTAAGGCCCACGCCGCCGGCAAGTACATGAATCTCGATTCATTCAGAGCCGCCAACATCGACTGGCGCATGGCAAAGGGCGCGAAGATCACCGTTGGTGTAATCCCTGCCGGCTACTTCAAGAACCTTGAGACGGTGATGGGCGATTTTGAGGCGCTCACCGGCGTGCAGGCGCGTCTTGAGATGACACCGCCCGGCCAGATCCGCCAGAAAGCCGTGCTCGACCTCTCCAGCAAGACCGGCACCTGGGCCTCCCATGCGGCCGATCCCATGTACTACATGCTCTACGTCGCCAACGGCTGGATCGATCCGCTGGACAACTACGTCGGCGACGCCAAGCTCACCGACGACTCTTGGTTCCAGTTCGAGGACATCCAGCCCGGTCACCGCGGCGCGACCTCCGTGGACGGACGTCCGTACGCGGTCCCGTTTGACGGCGAAGCGACTATCCAGATCTACCGCAAGGACGTCTATGACGCGAAGGGAATCAGACCGGCGGACACGCTCGACGAGTACGCCGCCAACGCGAAGCGGGTGCACGATCCGGCCAACCGGCTTTGGGGCTGCGCGTTGCGCGGGTTCCGGGGCGCGGGCCAGAACATGTATATCTACCCGTCGCTCTTTCGTGCCTACGGCGGCGAGTGGTTCGACGGCAAACGGGTGGTCGTGGACTCGCCCGAGGCGCTGGCTGCGCTGGAGTACTATGTCAGCCTGCTGAATTCCTACGCGCCGTCTGGTGTTGAGAACTGGAATTGGCCGGATATCGCCGACGCCTTCGGCCAGGGCACGCTCGGCTCCTACATCGACGCCCACGGCAGCGCGGCTGTCGTCGCCAACCCGGAGAAATCCAAGGTCGTGGGCAAGATCGGTTTCGCGCGCTGGCCCAAGGGTCCTTCGGGCAAGCGGGTAACCTCGATCTGGAACTGGAGCTTCCCCATCAACGGCGCGCTCAGCAAGAAAGACAAACACGCCACCTGGCTATTTGCCCAATGGGCCGGATCGCGCGAGGTGCAGATCGCCACCTCTTACGACTTCCCCGGCGCGTATAAGCGCACCGGCGCCAACCGCGCCTCGCTGTGGAAGGATCCGAAGTTCCTCGATCTCATGGGTAAGTTCGGCCACAACTACGTCAAGGCCGCGACCGAGTCGTTCGCCAAGGATACCGATCCCGACTGGCGTCCGCGCCTGCCGCAGTGGCCTGCGGTTGGGGACACCATGGCGACCGCGATCCAGTCGGCCCTGGTCGGCCAGGCGACGCCCAAGAAAGCCCTAAAGGAAGCGCAGAAGAAGATCGACCAGATCCTCAAGGTCTAGGGGCTTGCCGCAAGGCTTTGACGCACCCGTGTCGTCGTCGAGGCGCAAGGCGGGCGGCATCCATGCGGGCGAGCGGCGTTTTGCCCTCGCTCTCACGGGGCCGGGCTTGCTCGTGCTGTTCCTCACGACGACTTTTCCTTTGCTCTATCTGATCTGGAGCTCGTTCCAGACCATCAATCTGGCGATGCCATTCCTCGACGGCTTCGCCGGCGTGGACAACTACGTGCAGATGTGGGGCGACGCGCGCTTCTGGCACGCCATCAGGCTGACGGGGATCTATAC
>JAEKFU010000064.1 GCA_016522385.1 Pseudomonadota bacterium | reverse complement strand
GAGGCTTCGGCAGGCCGCGCAAGTCGAGTTTGCAGGCTTCCAGATGGACGATGTAAACCAGCGCAATATACGAAACGAGCGCCGGCACCAATGCGTGCTTTAGGATTTCGGTATATTGAATTCCAGTGAACTCGGCGATCAGGAAGGCGGCTGCACCCATTACAGGCGGAGTTAACTGGCCGTTGGTCGAGGACGCCACCTCGATGGCGCCGGCTTTTTCCGGCGTCAAACCGGTCTTGCGCATCAGCGGGATGGTGAAGGTGCCGGTGGTCACCGTGTTGGCGATCGATGAACCCGAGTAGAGCCCGCTCATGGCCGATGCGATCACAGCTGCTTTGGCAGGCCCGCCACGCAAATGGCCAAGCAGGGCAAAAGCGATCTTGATAAAGTAGGCACCAGCGCCGGCCTTTTCCAGGATGGCACCAAACAGCACAAAAAGGAAAATTGTCTGGGTCGAGACCTCGAGCGGCTTGCCGAAGATACCTTCTTCCTGCATCCAGAAATGCCAGACACCCTTGACAAAAGATGCACCGCCCCAATTGCCGCCGCCAATGAAAACATAGCCGGCGAGGATCGCCGCAACGACGATCAACGGCAGGCCGAGGGTACGGAAAATCGAGAAGGTCAGCACCGTGATGCCGATCAAAGCCACGGTCATGTCATACGGTATGTTGGAGTGACTGAAATCACCGGCCCGTTCGGCGATGTTGGCGTTTAGCAGGATCATGTACAAAATCGACGACACGCCGAGCGCCAGAAGAAACCAATCGTAGTAAGGTATTCGATCCTTGGGAGCTGACCTGTAAAGCGGGAAGGCAAGTGAGGCGAGAACAATGGCAAAGGCCAAATGAACCTTGCGCGAGATCGACAGGTTGCCGACGAAATAGAAAATTGCCGCCCCGGTATATTCCGTCAGCATCGAGGGAACTGGCGAGGCGATGTAAAGCTGGTAGAGCGCCCAGATGAAACAAATGAGCGGAATCAGCCGCGCATGTGAGCCAGCTAGCTTGTTGCGTCCGCCGGTATCAACCTCGGCAACGATTTCTTCAGCTGATTTTTCGACTTTGCGTTCCTCAGCCACGGCTACCCCTCCCCTTGCAACGTTGCCGGGTCGCGGCTGGCTGGTCGGCAAAGTCCGGTCGGCCGCATGACCCTGCTTTGCAGCTACCTCTATCGCTAATCGGATTCCGCAAACGATCCGGCGATTTCATCAAAGCCGGCGTGACCGGCAACATTGGCCGATCACGCCGCACTGCACCAATCTGGATTACATCCAGCCTTTTTCCTTATAGTACTTCGCCGCGCCGTCATGAAGCGGGGCCGACAGTGAGTCCTTGACCATTTCTTCAGGCTTCAGATTGGCAAAGGCCGGGTGAAGTTTTTTGAATTGATCGAAGTTCTCAAATACAGCCTTGACGACAACATAGACGACATCTTCAGGCACATCGGCACTGGTGACGAATGTCGCGCCGACGCCGAAGGTGTTGATGTCTTCCTTGTTGTTGTACATGCCGGCCGGAATGGTCGCCGTCCGGTAATAAGGCTTATCAGCGACGAGCTTGTCGATTTCCGGCCCAGTGGCGTGAACCAGATGCGCCGCACAAGACGCCAGCGATTCCTGCGTCAATGCTGATGGATGGCCAACCAGCCAGAAATAGGCATCGATCTTGCCATCACATACCGCTGCGCCGGTTTCGGCCGACTTCATTTCGGCGGCGAGCTTGAGATCAGTACGCTGCCAACCCAAGGCACCTTCCATGACCTCCCAGGTGCCACGAGTGCCGGAACCGGGATTGCCGATGTTGACCCGCTTGCCCTTCAAATCGGTGACATTCTTGATGCCCGAATCGTCATGGGCAATGATCGTGACTGGCTCGGGATGCACGGAAAACACCGCACGAAGTTTTTCGAACTTGCCACTTTCCTCGAATTTGGACGTACCGTGAAAGGCATGATACTGCCAATCGGATTGAGCAACGCCGAATTCCAGCTCACCGGCCTTGATGGTGTTGATGTTATAGATCGAGCCACCGGTTGACTCCGCCGAACAGCGAATGCCGTGATCCTTGCGGCCCTTATTGACCAATCGGCAGATGGCGCCGCCGGTCGGATAATATACACCAGTTACACCACCTGTACCGATGGAAATGAATTTTTGCTGAGCGGCAGCGCCCGCAATTGTGACTGCAAACAAACCAGCACTGGCGATAGCGCCAATGATCAACTTCTTCATACTAGCTTACCTCCCTGGGACTCAACTAAGTCGACCGGGAAAGTCTAAGATGAAAATAAGTGATTGGCAAACCAGTTTTATTTCCAGGAGCAATGGTACCGCCTCCCTGGCTCGAACAGGGGACCTCTGGATCCACAATCCAGCGCTCTAACCAACTGAGCTAAGGCGGCTCCAATCGCCGGCAAACTAGGCCTAAGCCCGGCGCTTTTCAAGAGCGGATATTGCGGCACGCTCCCCCTACGTCATCCGGTCCAATTATCGCTACGCAGCTGTAGTGAAATTAATAAACAGTGGACGCAACAGCTCAAATTTGTCTATTTTTGATTCGAGTTTGTGCGGTTCTAGAGTTGACTCGCAAAGCGCCACCTAGTCGGGCCATGCGGTGGATTTGCGGGGGGTCAGACCGGTAGAGTTTTCTGCCGGTCAGGAGGGTTAGTTGGCGCAGTCGGCCACTCCATCGTTGGATCAGTTGCAGGCCGAGGATCGGCCGGCGTGGCTTTGGGACGGTATGCGTGGGCGCATCGTGTGGGCTAACTCGGCTGGAATTGCGGCGCTTGGCGGCGACACATTATTTGATCTGATTGACCGGCCCTTCGACACGCGCGATCCTGATATTGTACTGATTGCCGAACTTATCGGCTCTCTGCCGCCGGGTGAGCAAACGAGCGCTCAGCTCAATTTCTCTTCGGCAAGCGGTAAGCTTCTATCTATAGCATGCTTGTGTTCGATTCATTCTTTGCCGGACGGGCGCGCCGGGCTGTTGGTAGTGTCGGATCGCATCCATCAAATCGGCGATGCAGCTGATCCGGGATTGATGACCGAAATTCTCGGCGCCATGCCAATCGCCATCGTCGTTGCCGGCGATGCAGGCCAGATCGTTTTCTGGAATACTGCTGCCGGTGAAATGATTCCACGGACCAACCTGAACGGTCTGGACGGCCTGTTCGCCTCACCGGAAGAGGCTGCTTCGCTCGTTGAGCATGTCATGGCGGCACGCACTATAAGCGTACTGCGCCAGGTGCCGACCAATTATGGCGATCGCGAACTGCGGATAACCGCCCGACTGCTTGAAAGTGAAGCGCACCCGGACAGCATTAATGTGTTGCTCATGTTGGAGGACGTCACCGACCGGCGAGCATTGGAGCGTGCGTTGAGTGAAGCTCAAACCTCACCGGTTCCTGTCATTGACCCACAAAGCGGCACCGAAGTCTCCAAGGTCGCAGCGCCAGAAAAGCCCGAGCCGCTCCAACGGGAACCACGTTCCAGTGAACCGCAAGATACCGGCAAGCAACTTGCCGCCATATCGCAGGCCATCTCTAAGGAGATTGGCGCAAATGATGCACCCGCAACAAGAAACAGAGAACCCGAACCAGAAACCGATGCACTGCCGGCTGTACCGGAACTGGTCAGCAAGACGCTCAACCGGCTCGATGATGCAATTATCCTGCACCGCGACCACACGTTCTATTTTGCCAATCGTGCGGCCATGAACTTGCTCGGATACAAACAACCCACGGCGCTGGCCGCGCGACTTGATCTGTTCGATCAGCTGCAACAGCCAGCGGGCAGCAGGACCAGCCTCAGCATTGCCGACGCCGAAGGCGCCACCAAGAATGTCGACGTTTCCACAGGAAAATTTCCATGGCATGATGGACCGCTTGTCCAGTCGACCCTACGCCCGGTGACCTGCACTCCTGCCGGATCCGAACGCCCGGCAACCGAAGTGGCATCCGGGCGGCCGCCAGATTCGCGGCCACCACCGTTGCCGCCGACGCGCGAAAGGACGCGTTCGTCCAGACTTGATGAAACGTCAGCGCCAATGCGGCCCGGTGATAAAGAGCGTACTCCTGCGCTACCATCGGAAGGTCAGAACGACCCTGAATTGCAGGCGATAATCGATACGGCGACCGACGGCATCGTCACAATGGACAATCGCGGTGCAATCTTGAATCTTAGCGCCGGCGCCGAAGCCCTGTTCGGGTACCGGTTGGCGGAGGTGGCCGGCAAACCATTTGCCGACTTACTTGCCAAGGACAGCCGGGCAACCCTGAAAGACTACCTTGCTGCCCTAACGGATGGCGGGATTGCATCTGTATTCAATGATGGGCGCGAAGTGACTGGCGTTGTGAGCCAGGGCGGCGAAATCGCGTTGTTCATGACGATTGCCCGGATTGGCAGCGCGGGGGGTACGGTGTATTGCGCCGTGCTACGCGATATCACGCAATGGAAGAAAACCGAGGCGCAGTTGCGGCACGACAAGGAAGCAGCGGAGTTGTCGAGTGCCCAAAAATCGGAATTTCTGGCCCGTATCAGTCATGAATTGCGCACGCCGCTCAACGCCATATTGGGCTTTTCCGATGTCATGCGTTCTGAGCGGTTCGGTGAAATCGCGAATGAGAAGTATCTTGGTTACGCCAACGATATTCACAAGAGTGGCCATCACCTACTGTCGCTGATCAACGATCTGCTTGATCTGTCAAAAATAGAAGCCGGCAAGCTGGAGCTCAATTTCACCAGCGTCGACTTGCGCGCCGTTTGTGACGATTGTTTTGACATCATGCAGGAACTGGCGACGTCGGCGCGGGTAGTCTTGCGAAAATCGCTGCCGCCAGATTTGCCAAATGTGGTTGCCGACTTGCGGTCGATCAAACAAATCCTGCTCAATCTGCTGTCCAATGCCATCAAGTTCACCGATCCGGGCGGACAGACGATTGTCTCGGCAAACGTCAGCAAATCTGGCGAGCTGAAGCTGAAAATCAAGGACACCGGCATTGGCATGAGCCAGTCAGAACTTGAGTCCGCGATGCAGCCGTTTCGGCGCATCGAAGTTCCCGACCGCGTGGAGCGTCTGGGGACAGGGCTGGGACTACCGTTGACCCGGGCGCTCACAGAAGCGAACCGAGCACAGTTTAAGATCTCCAGCGAACGCAAGAAGGGAACCCTGGTTGAAATCACGTTTCCAACCACCCGGGTTCTCGCCGATTGATGTTATTTGCGCTGCATTCCTATGACCGGTGCAGGAATCAGACCAAGAACTTGCGCTGCCTGATATGACAGATATTGCAACTTTTGTCCGCAAGGATCCCGATGTCTGGTGGCGGGCCGGGGCACTACTTGTCAGCTCATTGCTGCTGCTGCCGATCGCCGCGATTACTTTCCTGGCGCTGGCGCCGTCGGAAAACATCTGGCCACACTTGGTTGCAACAGTCCTTCCGGATTATCTGCTACAGACGGCGCTGCTGATGACCGGTGTAGGTGCGCTGACGTTCCTTATGGGCACGTCCGCGGGCTGGTTAATTACCATGTACCGGTTTCCTGGCCGCAAAGTGATGCAATGGCTGCTGCTGCTGCCGCTGGCGATGCCGACCTACATCATCGCTTATACCTATGTCGATGTGTTCGAGTATGCCGGTCCGTTTCAAACCGCGATTCGTGAAATTGCCGGTTGGCGATCGAAGACCGACTACTGGTTTCCCGACATCCGATCTTTGGGTGGCGCAATCTTTGTCATGTCGCTGGTGCTCTATCCTTACGTGTTCATCACCGCGCGAGCCAGTTTCATGCGCCAGTCCGTGTGCCATCTAGAGGTCGCGCGCACGCTCGGGCGGACACCAGCGGGCGTGTTCTTCACCGTCGCGCTCCCTCTTGCCCGCCCGGCAATCGCCGTCGGCGTCAGCCTGGCGATGATGGAGTGTCTCAATGATATCGGTGCGGTCGAACATTTCGGTGTGCGCACTTTGACCTTGGGCATCTACTCAACATGGCTCGGCCGCGGCAATCTTGGTGGGGCAGCGCAAATTGCGCTTGTGATGTTCGTATTCGTGATTGCGCTATTGTGGTTGGAGCGAACGGGCCGCAAGAATCAGTCGTTTTATCACACCACGACACATGAACATCCGCTGAGCCGAACGCGACTTGTCGGCTGGCGCGGCTGGGCTGCGACAGTGTTCTGCCTATTGCCGGTCACACTGGGGTTTTTCATTCCAGGTGGCGTGCTTACGTCTTTTGCGGTCACCCGGTTCGCCGATGCAGCAACACCGGAATTCAGCCACGCCGTCCTCAATACCTTAACGCTTGCCGGCATTGCCGCGGCGATTGCAGTGCTGGCCGGACTTTTTCTAGCCTATGCCAACCGGTTGGCAGGCAATGCAATGGTACGGATGGCGGTGCGCATGGCAAGCGTCGGCTATGCGGTACCCGGAACGGTCCTCGGCATTGGTATTCTGGTACCACTGACCGCAACCGACAACGCACTGTCGAGGTTTGCCCAGGAAACATTCGGTATCTCAACGGGCCTCATTCTGTCCGGCAGCATTGCCGCAATAACATTCGGGTATGTCGTGCGGTTCCTGGCGATTTCGCACGGCAATCTTGAAACTGGTCTGCAGCGGGTGACACCAAGCCTTGCTGCAGCGGCGCGCACCCTCGGACGATCACCGACTGGGGCGCTGAAAGACGTCCATTTGCCCTTGATACGGCCGGCCCTGATGTCAGCAGCGCTGCTGGTGTTTGTCGATTGCATGAAGGAACTGCCGGCCACGTTGATCTTGCGGCCGTTCAACTTCGAAACCCTGTCGACCATGGTCTATACGTTGGCCTCGCTCGACCAGCTTGAAGACAGCGCCCTGGCGGCCCTGACGATCGTTGCCTCCGGCATTATCCCCGTCATTATCCTGTCGCGGACCATGCGCGGCCGCAAACGCCGGCGCGTTTCGCTACGTATCGGGCCCGGACAGATTGGGCAGATTTGAACCGGTCAGACCTGTAGTTGCGGCAGATCGCGGAATAGGTCCAAGGCTTCGGGATTGGCCAACGCTTCGACATTTTTGACGTGTCGGCCGTGAACGATGTCGCGCACTGCCAGTTCGGTGATCTTGCCAGACTTGGTCCGCGGAATATCGGCAACGGCAACGATACGGGCCGGTACATGGCGGGGCGACGCTCCGGACCTGATTTGCCGACGGATTTTATTCTCAAGCTCGTCGTCCAGCGTGACGTCCGCAACGAGCCGCACAAACAGAACAATTCGGGTGTCGTTGTCCCACTGTTGTCCGATTGCCAGGGCTTCGAGCACCTCGGGAATCTTTTCAACCTGAGCATAGATTTCCGCCGTACCGATGCGCACACCGCCGGGATTGAGCGTGGCATCCGAGCGGCCATGAATGATCATACCGCCGTGGTGCGTCAATTCGGCGAAGTCCCCGTGACACCAGATGTTGTCAAAACGGTTAAAATAGGCGTCGTGATACTTACTGCCATCCGGGTCGTTCCAAAACATGACTGGCATCGAGGGAAACGGCCGGGTACAGACCAGCTCGCCCTTACCGGAGGGCATCGGTCGACCATCGTCGTCGTAGACATCTACGGCCATGCCAAGTCCCTTGGCCTGAATCTCGCCGCGCCAGACCGGTGCAAGCGGATTGCAGACAACGAAACAACCGCAAATATCTGTGCCGCCGGACACCGAACCAAGATGAATATCCTGCTTGATGGCGTCGTAAACGAAGTCGAAACTTTCCGGTGCCAGCGGCGAGCCGGTCGACAAGATAGTACGGACTTTGGTGAGATCATGTGTCTCACAGGGCTGCCAACCGGTCTTCTTCAAGGCATCGATATACTTGGCGGACGTGCCAAAGATCGTCATCGACTCTTCGACCGCCAGATCGAACATGGCGCGCTCATTTGGATAAAAGGGCGAGCCGTCATACATCAACAGCGTCGCACCGCTGCTCAGTCCGGTAATCAGCCAGTTCCACATCATCCAGCCGCAGGTGGTGAAGTAGAACAACCGGTCATCCGGTTTCAGGTCAACATGCAGCTGCTGTTCAGTCATAATCTTGAGCAGTGCACCGCCGGCACAATGGACGATGCATTTTGGCACGCCCGTGGTGCCGGATGAGAACAGAATGTAGAGCGGATGATCGAATGGTAGCTGTTCAAATTCGATGACCGCCGGTTGGTAATCGGAGATGAACTGCGCAAGCGTCTTGGCCTTCTCGAGGCGGGCCGCAACGGCATCCGCCTCGCCGATATAGTCAATGACAATCACCTGTTCAACGCTTGGCAACTGTGCCAGCACCGTCTCGATCTTGTCGGTAATGTTGAACGTTTTGCCGTTGTAGTAGTAACCATCGCAGGCAATGAGCACTTTCGGCTCGATCTGCCCGAAACGGTCTAGGATACCTTGCTCGCCGAAGTCGGGGGAGCAGGATGACCACAGTCCGCCGAGTGAGGCAACGCCAAGGCAGGAAATCACGGTCTCTGGCATATTGGCGACGACCGAGCCGACGCGCTCACCGGGCGCTAAGCCGATGCTGCGCAGGCCTTGCTGGATTCGCGATACCATTGCCGTCAGCTCGCGCCAGCTCCATTCACGGCGAACCTTGTCTTCACCACGAAATACCAGCGCTGTCGTATCATCGGATTTGCTGAGAAGATTTTCGGCAAAGTTCAGTCTGGCATCAGGAAAGAAACGAGCGCCGGGCATTTTGTCGCCATCCACGACAATGCGCGATCCTCGCTCACTTGCCTTGACCCCGGCAAATTCCCAATATAGTTCCCAGAAACGCTCGGGATGTTGCAGCGAAAACCTGTGCAGGTCGTCATAGGTCGAGATCGCTGTGCCGCTGTCGCTGACAAAGGACATGAACCGGGTCAAATTGGTATTGGCCTTGCGGGTTTCGGATGGCGTCCACAATGGCAGTTCAGTCATGAATTATCGATTCCGTTGGTGGTTTCAGAAATTGGCACCTTAGCTAAAGAAGCCGCCATGCCCAAGGGCGGAACGGTCGATATGCTAGAGTGTGATTCGAGTTGAAAGGCGATGAGGATTTTGCTGTGAAGCGGTTATTGATCATCTTTGGCGCAGTGATCTTTCTGATCGGCGCTGGACTGGCGGCGGTGCCGCTGCTGATCACACCGGAATTCGTTGGTGAACAGATGCAGGCGGCGGTCAAGAAGGCAACCGGCAGAACCCTGGAGATCACCGGTGTGCCGAGGCTGACCTACTGGCCTGAACTGGCCGTCGAGCTCAAGGGCGTTTCCCTGTCCAATCCGCCGGGCATGTTCGAAGGCAACGTTGCCCAGATGAACACTTTGCGCGTGCGGGTGGCCGCTGCCGCGCTTCTGTCACGTGAGGTGAAGATCAGTGAAATCACCCTAGTGCGGCCACGGCTCAATCTGCTGGTCGACCAACAGGGCCACGGCAACTGGGTGTTTGACAAAGCCGGCGGCGGCAATGTTGGATCGTCCGGTTCAAGCGGGACAACCGGCACCGGCGAGTATGTTGATGAGATTTCAGTCGCGCCGATCGTCATCGAAGATGGCGACATCAAGTTTCTCGACGAGCGCAGCGGCTCGGTCTTCGAGGCCAAGGGGGTCAATCTCACGGTCTCGATGCCAAGCCTGGACAGCCCATTGCAGACAAAGGGGTCGCTGGTCTGGAACCGCGAGCGGGTCAATCTGACGCTCTTTGCCAAGAGCCCGACGCGCCTGGGAGCGGAGGGCTCGCCGATCGATGTTTCGGTTACCGGACGGCTGATAGAGTTTATTTTCAATGGCCGCGGCGTTCTGCGCGATGGATTTGGCCTGGCAGGCAAAATCGATATGAAGACTTCATCGCTCCGCAAATTGGCCCGATGGAGCGGCAATACCCTTGAGCCGGGAAATGGACTGGAAGCTTTCTCAGTCGAAGGGGCACTTGATCTTGAGGGCAATACAATCAAGCTCAGCCAGGCGAGATTGTCTCTGGACGGCATGAATGCACGCGGCAATATCGCTGTCGCACTCGGCGGTGCGCGCCCGCAGGTGACGGCCAATCTGGGGGCCGACAAGATAGATGCCAACATTTATGCATTACCCGCTGACGGCAATTCGAAAGGCGACGCTCCAAGAGACGACTGGAGCGATCAACCGATCTCATTTACCGGTCTCAAAGCGCTCGATGCCAATCTCAATCTGGCGGTTTCGCAGATTCATTATGGTGATGTTGAGATCGGCCGGACCGATGTGCTGGCGACGCTAAAGAACGGAGTGCTGACCGCAACGCTCAAAGAAATGAATTTCTACGATGGCAAGGCCAACGGCAAATTGGTGCTCGATGGCACGCGCACCAAACCGACGGTGCAGGGCAGTCTCAATTCAACAGGGATCGATGGCTATCGTATACTGGCCGATTTCGCCAGGCTAGAGCGGATCAGCGGGGTCGCTGGGATCAATCTGTTGGTTGCCGCAACCGGCCAAAGCCAGCGGGAGATGATCTCGACGCTGCGCGGCACCGGGAAATTTCAATTCACCGATGGTGCGTTACGCGGTCTCAATGTGGCGCGGATGATCCGCAACGTGCAGAACAACATTCTCGGCGGTTGGGATACCGGTCCAGACGAGAAAACCGATTTCTCCTTGCTGGAGGCTTCTTTTGCCATCAAGGACGGCATTGCCGAAAACCGCGATCTCAAACTGCTCGGCCCGCTGGTGCGCATCACCGGGATCGGCGAGGTTGACCTGCTGCGCCGGGCACTCGACTACAAGACCCGCCCGAAGCTTGTCGCCAGTCTGCAGGGCCAAGGCGGCGCAGAAGAGTTATCAGGCATCGCCGTTCCGATCATCATCAGGGGGCCATGGAACAATCCGAAGATCTATCCCGACATCGAGGGCATCCTGGAGAATCCGGAAGCCGCCTTCAACGCGCTGGCAAAACTGACAAAGGCCGGCGGGGGGCTCGATCTGGAAAACGGTGCCGACACCCTCAAAAAGAAACTCAATTCGAAAGCCCTGAACAAGGTGGAGAAAAAGGCGAACGAATTACTCGGTCAGGACGCCACGGAGTCGCTGAAGAAACAGGGGGGCTCGTTGTTGAACAACCTGCTCGGTGGCGGCAATGAAGAGGCCACGCCGGAAGCAACTCAATGATCAAGGTGCAGCAGGACCCGTTCGATGCCGGTGCGGAGCTGTCAAGACTGCGCAAAGGCAACACGACAAGCGGCGCCACGGCAATGTTTGTCGGCACGGTGCGAGAGGGCAGTGGAATTGAAAAGATCAGCGCCATGACGCTGGAACACTATCCGGGCATGACGGAAAAGGCGCTTGGCGACATCGAGGCACAGGCCCACGAGCGCTGGCCGCTTGATGAAACTTTGATCGTGCACCGTTACGGCCGCATGGAGCCAGGAGAAGACATCGTTCTGGTGATCGTCCTTTCGGCGCACCGGGCTGCAGCGTTCGAAGCCTGTGAATTCCTGATGGATTGGCTAAAGACGTCGGCACCTTTCTGGAAGCTCGAGACGCGGTCAGACGGCGCGGATTGGGTCGCGGCCGAGGAACGTGACAATACCGCACGTGACCGTTGGTTGAAGGATCCCGGCAACGGATGAGTGAGCACCGTGGCGACTCGATTCGGTGGCTAGACAGACCACGCCCGGTATGGCGCAAGATTGCCGATGGGCTGTTGTTTATCCTGCTGGCCGGTGGTGCCATCCTGATCATCCGGACCCTCAGTCCACAAACGATATATTCGTCCGTGCATGTGTTAGACGGCGACTCACTGCGCGACGGGGCGGACGAAATTCGACTGTATGGCATTGATGCGCCCGAGTATCGTCAAAGCTGCAAGGATGGCAGGGGCAACAGCTATGCCTGCGGCAGACTGGCAACCCGCCATCTGCGGCAACTGATCAGCAATGTACCCGTGAGCTGTCAGATCATCGATACCGATCGTTACGATCGAACAGTCGGGGTTTGCTCGGTGAACGGGCTCGAGCTAAACGAAGCCATGGTCAAGGCAGGATGGGCAGTCGCCTATACGAGGCACTCATTGAGCTATGCGCGCGCGGAAAGAGATGCCGAAAAGGCCGGACGCGGCATCTGGCAAGGACCCTTCGAGCGCCCAGAAAACTGGCGACAGACCAACCAGGTGGGCCTGTCTGACAGACAACCGCCAAAAGACTAGAGCGTGTCTTTCTGAGATGGAAGCACTTCACACGACAATCGTTCTCTATCATTTTGAAGTCGATCAGGTCTTTTTCTGGTCTTGATATTTCCATCAAGGCCAGACGCGCTCTAGCGCCAGAAATCCCTGCTCAGTACGACAAGAACAGTAAAGAACTCCAGGCGCCCAAGCAGCATGCCGACGACCAAAACCACCTTTGCTCCATCGGGCAGCGCGCCGAAATTGCCGGCCGGCCCGATCTGGGGCCCGAGCGCCGGGCCAACATTAGCAAGTGCCGTCAGCGCACCGCTCAAACTGGTGATGAAATCAAGCCCAAAGAACGACAGGGTAACGGTGAAAATCATCACCGATGCAAACATCACCGACAGGTAAGCCAGCACTGAGGAGGCAATATCGCCAGTGATCTGCTTGCCATTATAAGTGGCGACAACCACCCGATTGGGGCTCATCAGCTGGCGGATATAATTGAACGAACTTAGCAGCATGACCTGCAACCGAAAGGCCTTCATGCCGCCGGTGGTCGAGCCAGTGCAACCGCCGAGAAACATCAGAACAAAGAACGTGCCGACGGCACCGGCTCCCCAGGCGGTATAGTCGCCATAAACATAGCCGGTGGTCGAGATGATCGCCATGGCATTGAAGCACACGGTGCGGAGTGCCTCGGCCAGTGAGATTTCCGGCCGTGATGCCAACCACAGGGTCAAACCGATCAGAATGGCGGCGACCATCTTGCAAAAACCACGCACCTGTTGATCCTCAAAGACGTTCAGCGAGCGGGACTTGACTGCCTTGACGTACAACACCAGCGGCAGGCTGGAGGCAAACATGAAGACGAACGCAACCCAGTGGATCGCTGCCTCCTTGAAATAGCCGAAAGAGAGGTCGTGAGTGGAAAATCCGGCTGTGGCGATCGTGGTCATGGCGTGATTGAGGGCATCGAAGGCTGACATGCCGGCTGCCCCGTAGGCAATAGCGCAGGCTGCGGTCAGCGCGACATAGGTAAAGGCGATTAACCCCATGACCTCGCGGGCCCGCGGCACGAACTTGTCGCTGCGATCGGAGCTCTCGGTCTGGAATAGCTGCATGCCGCCGACCTTGAGGAACGGCAACATGATCAGCGCCATGACGACGATGCCAATGCCGCCGATCCACTGAATGATCGAGCGCCACAGCAGAATTCCTGGCGGCAATTCATCGAGGCCGGTCATGATGGTTGAGCCGGTCGTCGTCAAACCTGAAACAGCCTCGAACCAGGCATCAATCAAACTGAGGCCGCGACCAAGAAACACAAACGGCATGGCGGCAAACGTCGCCAGTACGACCCAACTCGCGACAGTCAGGATAAAGCCCTCTCTCAGGGAAACCTCGTTGGACCAGCGGCCACGACTCATCATCACCAGCATCATGCCGATAAAGCCGGTCACAAAGGCCGAACCGGCAAAGACCTTCCAGTCCGGGTTGGAGGCAATGACATCGGTGATTGCCGGCGGGAACATGAACAGTGTCAGTACGAGCAGCAGAATGCCGATGACAAAGGACACGCGGTTAAATTCGATGATCGGCGCGCGCCGCTTTTGTAGCATGGCGCCAAGCTGGTAGGTCAGGCGATTCATGTGAGACTATCGTATGTTCCTGATGCTCCGCGCTCAACCGCAAACGATTGCTGTTGTCGGATGGTGCTGCTGGACAGGATTGAACTGTCGACCTCTCCCTTACCAAGGGAGTGCTCTACCACTGAGCTACAGCAGCGCCGGGAAACGATTGACCCTGTGAGAACATGGATTCCGCGCGAAAATCAAGCACATTCTGCCGTCATCCAAATGGCACTCGTTTGCACATAAGTGTTATTGAAAACACAACTATACGCGAAACAGTAAAGAATCCGTGCAATCGGCACCGATATGCCGACAACGCACATTCGATCGACTATGGGCAAGTAACCGGCTGGCCGCAGTATGCGAGCAGTGTTACGATCCAAGGCAAGTTTGGCGATAGCCTGGTCATCACCGGACAAACGCCAGCTATCAGTAACTAATTCGGAAGGGTAAGAGTTATGGAAATCCTATGGCTTGTAGTTGGTTTTGCCGTCGGTGTGCTATTGGCATGGCTCTATTTCGGTCTCCAGAACAGAAGGCAGTTGGCAGACCGCGAAGCACAGTTCTCGCAGCAGCGCAGCAGAGCCGAAGAGGCCCTGAAATCCGAACAGCAAAGCCACCAGAAGACACAGCAAACCTTGTCCAAGACGGAAGCTAAGGTGGTGTCGGCCAAGGAACAGGCCAATTCTCTGCAGGCCGATCTGGACAAGAGCGACGAGAAGCTCAAGAAGGCGCGCAATGAACACAGAAAAACCAAACGCCTATTGACCAAAGCAGAGGCGAACGAAGCCTCTGCGCTCGAGCGCATCGAGTCGCTCCAGGCCGAACTTGCGACTGGCGAAGAGAAATTGAAACGCGAACTTGACAAACACGCAGAGACAAAACAGGCGTTGTCAGATCTCAAGTCTGAAGAAGCCGCGGCCACCAAACGAGCCGACGATCTCGAATCTGACCTAGTCGGGATCCGCTCGGATTTGGAGAAGGCGACAGCTGCCGACGCGGAGAGGACCTCCGAAGTCAATCAGTTGCGATCAGAAAGCAAAGATCTTGGTGCCCGGCTTGACAGTGTAGAGGCAGCGCGCGACAGCGCTGAACAGGCACGCGAGCGTCTCGAACAAGAGTTACAGCAAGCGCAAGCCGAAAGCCGTGGTGAGGCCGAAGAGGCCCGTACCCAGATCGCTGAACTTCAGGAACGTCTACGTCAGCAGGATGACGAGGTGGAACGACTCGAGACAGAGCTCGCTGCGGCTCAGGTGGCTCTTGAAACCCAGTCGGACGAGGAAGCCGTCGATACAGTGAGCGAAGCGGAGTACGTTTCAGAGCAAACACGTGCGGCAGATGAGACAGGTGTGCAGGTTGATGATTTGACGATGATCAACGGTATTGGTGAGGCTCTACAAGAAAAGCTCATCAACCTCGGAATCACATCGTTCCGGCAGATCTCAGAATTCACACCAGCCGACATCGATCGCGTGAACACCGTGCTGGATTTCCCCGGGCGGATTGAGCGCGAACAATGGGTAGAACAGGCGCGTGCCATTTTGCTCAGGTCGCATCGTTAATTGGCGCCCGCGCAACGATTGCCCCTAGGTTAGCGGTGCCCAGCGGGCCTGCCGGCACCGAATGTGTGGACAACGCCCAGGGCCTGTTGTCGGCTGGGTTCGTGCCGCCTCGAAGTTGCCAGACAACTGCGTTAGGCCTTTCGTTCCCGGAAATGGTGAATTCGGATAGAAATGCGTAAAGGTATAGTGATCGCCACTGCTGTGGTCGCCTTTGTCTTGGGCGCGGCGCTGCTGGTCTGGCCAAACCAGGTATGGACCATGTTGGCGGGACCGGCCGATCTTGGGCAAATCGACTTCGCGACGATGGAGAAGTCCACCAGGCCAAATGCTTTTCTTGTCTGTCCGGCTACAGTGTGTACGTCCAGTTCATCTGATATGGAACCACCGGAGTTTGAACTGGCGGCCAGCGCATTGATGGCACGCGCGAAAGAGACTTGGGCCAGAGAGCCCCGTTTGCAATTGGTCGACGAATCCAACACCGATTTGACGATCCGGTATGTTCAGCGCAGCCCACTGCTTAAGTTCCCGGATACGATTTCGGTTAAGTTCCTGGCTTTGTCTGGGCAACGTTCGACGCTGGCGATCTACTCGCGCAGTCAGATCGGCTATTCGGACCTTGGAGTCAATGAAGCTCGAATACAGCGCTGGCTCGAGTTGCTGAAGCAGATCTAATCTGAACAGTTCGAACCATCACAACCTGACATCCCATTTGAAGAATCGAACCGCGATCACGCCAGCAAACAGACCCCATGCGAGCAGAATAAGGAATTCGGGCAAAACGCTGAACGCGTCATCTGCATCCGTCCAGGTAAAGCCATACCCCTCAAGCGAGGGTTTAAAGGCGTTGCCAAGGGCGACACTGAAATGCTTTAGCGGAAAGAAATCTGCTGTCCAGATCATCCAGTCCGGCAACTCGCGGCCCGGGCGGATGAAGATCTCCGACAGGAAGGCGAGCGGCAGCAATGTGGCGTTGACAACCGCCTGAACGGTTTCGCTCGACCGGCACAAGGCCACGACCATCATGCCGAGCGCGGCAAAGCTGAGGCCTCCGGTGACAAGAATGAACAGACCGGCGACGGCCTTATCCCATTGCATTTCGACATCAAGAAAGATCACGCCTGACGCGATGACGAGGGCCGCGGATATAAGGGCGATGACAGTGACTGAGATAATCCTTGCCGTCATGTAGACCGACGGCGGCAAGGGCGTGCCGCGGATGCGTTTGAGGATACCCTGATCGCGCGACGTTGCTGTGGAAACGGCCAGATAGGTGAAACAGGCCGTGACGACACCGAAGACAGCAAGAGCCGGCGTATAGAACTGTGCCGACGTCGTCGTCTGACCGGGTATAGGATCATTGCCCAGTATCTGGGTGAGCAGGGCGAGCAGCACCACCGGCATGACTATGACGAAGAACAGCGCGGCGGGCCGTCTGAAGAACAGCATCAATTGGTATTGTATTTGTTTCACCAGCATCACCGGTCCGGCCCGCCCGATTTTTGGCGCGCGCCGGTCAGAGACAAATAGATGTCCTCAAGGGTTGGCTTGGTAATCGTCAGTGAATCCAGATTTACACCGTAATGATGGGCCCAGCCGGTGAGTTGCACCAGGGCCTTGCCGGGTTCGGCGACCGAAAAGCTAACCCAGTTGTCATGACCGTGATGCAGGCTGCCAAGCGCTGGAGGCAGATTGTAGGGGAGCTGATCAAACGGCCACCAGAAGCTGAAGCGGGAATGACCGCCGAATTCATGCAACAGGTCGGCCACAGTGCCGGATGCACAGATTTTTCCGGCCACCAGGATGGCCAGGCGATGCGCCAAGGCCTCGACCTCTTCCATGTGATGCGAAGACAGTATGACGGTCTTGCCTTTTTGGGAAAGTTTGCGGATCAAGTGCCAGACACCGGCGCGGGCGTCTGGGTCGAGACCGGTGGTTGGCTCGTCCAGAAAAACGACTTCAGGGTTGCCAATGAGGCCAAGAGCTATCTCCAGACGCCGTTGCTGACCGCCCGATAGTGTCCTAACGCGGTTGTCGCGGCGATCGGCGAGTCCGACAGTTTTCAGTAATCCCTCTACACGCAGCGGCTCAGGATAGAATTGCGAGAATGCGGTAACGGTCTCAATTACCGTCAGCTCTGGCTCCAAGGCGGTCGATTGCAGGACAAGGCCAATGCATTCGCGAAATTCGCGGCAATTTTCACCTGGATCAAAGCCGAGGACATTAACATGGCCGGCAGTCCGTTTTCGATAACCTTCGAGGATTTCGATCGTCGACGTTTTGCCCGCGCCGTTTGGGCCAAGCAGGGCGAATGTCTCGCCAGGGGCGATGTCAAACGAAATGCCGCGTACTGCCGGTACACCGGCATAGGACTTAAACAGGCCGCTAACACTGACTGCCGGATCGTCGTGCATTTAGGGCCTGTGGGCAATTAGGGTTGCAGTCCTGGCGCAGCCCATATTGTACATGGCAAGCTTTGAGTGGTGCTCTAGAGCCATCCCTTTCAAGTCGCTCAAATTGACGTCCAGGTGCGAAACGGGCCACGTCTTTTCGGAACTTGAACGGACTGGCCCGTCTTCACAGGTGTTCGTCTTCGAATATGCCAGCACGTCCATTATCCTCACGCCCCAAGTGTCTGTTCCAATCCTGTCAACCGGCGCCCCAACCCCGGTTGCTCGCTTGCCCTAGTACGCGCGCCCCTTCCAGTTCACTTTAACGCCGCGCCGGCGGTTCATGAGCGCGCGCCATTGCAGTTGCAGTAATGCGAGTATTCCGAAAGGATGCAAAACAACCCCCAACCACGATTGCCGAAACCTTATTGCCAACAGCCCGCGTAACCCAAATGCCAGCACTGTGACAAGTCCGGCATAGACAATTGCATCCGTCGGCCCACCGGCTAAAAGCAGCGCCAGCAGAATTGCTGCCGGCAAGACCTGACCAAAAAGCAATATGATTGTCCAAATTGGCAGAGCGATTGGGGTCGCCATGGCTTCATGAGCATTCTTCATCAGACCGACGCGAAGGTCTTCAACATTGTCGTACATGCGGGTGCTGGCCAGATTGGTAAAGTCGGCCAGGTCGGTCTTTAAGCCGGCCGCGCGAAGCTTGCGTGGCAGGTGCAGACCGTCATGCAGAAGCGATCTGAAGGACGCATGGCCGTCAACCGCAAAATAGGCCGGCCTGGTGACCACAATCAATTGCCCACATGCTGTGCCGAACATCGGGTGACGGGTAAAGCGGACGCCGAGAAAAGGCAGATAACCAAGCAGCAGAAAGTGAATCAGCGGAATTAGCAACTTTTCCCAAAACGACAGGGCGATCTGTTGCGGAAAGCCGCTCAGCAAGGCCACATCCGGCTTGCGAGAGACAGCCGCCGCGAGCCGCGCAAGACCGTCATCGGCGATGGTTACGTCAGCATCGAGAAAGATCAGAACGTCATGTTCGGCCGCTTTGGCTAGGCGATAACAGGCATTGTTCTTGCCGGCCCATCCATCGTCGTCTCCCGGCGACACCGGAATTGACCGAATACGATTGTCCCGCTTGGAAAATTCATCGACGACTGCAACGGTTCTGTCCGTCGAACCGTCGTCGCCGACGATGATCTCGGCATCAGCGTATATGTTGCGGGTCAGAGCCTCCAGTACCGGCGCAATCCTGTCTTGTTCGTTGCGCGCTGGAATCAGAACGCTCAATGCCGGCAAGTTAGCCGTGTCAGTCGTTGGCAAAGGCCGGTAGAACATCAGATTGATCAGTGCCAGGCCGAACGGGACCAGCGCCAGGACAAGGCAAACGACAAGAAGCGCATCGATCACGTTGAAACATCCCGATGCCTGCGCGAGAATTTTTTACCGGTCGCGATGGCCTTGACGAATTGCCAGGCATCATAGAACGGATTGATGCCGGCGGAGCCTGCAATCAGGGTCTTAAAGGCTTCCGGTTTGCGGTCGATCGCAGCCGACGCCAGGTCGTCCATTGTTTTACTCAGCCGGTTCTCGAGCATCGTGTTCCAGGCATCTACTGGACGTTGCTTCGAGGCAGCGGAATCTATGGGGTTGCCAAAATTGAACAGCGCTTCGGGTCTACGCTCTTCCCAGAACGGATACTCCATTGCCACCGGTACCAGGATCGCATTCCGGTCGCGTGCCAAATGGGCGAGACCTGGCTTGAAACTGATCGGCCGAACCCTGGGATCAAAGAAGCCACCTTGCGGTGTCATCCAAAGGACCGTATCGGTGCGCTGCAACAGACCGCGCGAGATTTTCAGAAAGTGCGCCGCGCCGCGTGGCGTGTCCTGTTCGACGCCGAACATCCCGACACGCTTCAAAATGCCATAGTGCTCGAGAGCGACCTCATCCATAGGCGCGAATGGCTTGCGACCCTCGATCAGTGTGGATGACATCAAGTGCATTACGATGCCGTCCCACCAGGCGCTGTGATTGCAAAAGAAGATGGCTGCACGATCGGGCGGTATTTCGGCGTTCTCCGGGTTGAGAACACGAACGCCGGAGAAATTTCTGCCGTAGAAAAACCGGACATACCGCGAAAAACCTCTGAAGAACCGGTCACTGAACAGTTCTGTCGGAGATTTCGGCTTAGCCGAACGGGTCACGGCGGATCGTCCCGTCGCGACTAGGCGGCTGCCCGCTGCTTCTGGTCCTGGTCGAACGCATCGGCTGCAATCCAACCCGACATCATAACCATTGGCATGCCGGGTCCAGGATGCGCTGCGCCCCCGCTCAGGTAAAGGCCCCTGACATGACGGCTACGGTTGCCGGGCTTGAAGGCGCCTGTGAACTTGCCATGGCTGCACAGACCGTAAATCGCCCCGTTCAGCACCTTGTAGCGTTCATGAATGTCCTGCGGCGTCAGTGTGGCTTCGGTGACAATCCTGTCCTCGATATCCGTCATGCCAGCAGTGCGCTTCAGCTTGTCGAGAATGACTTGGCGATAGCCGGGCAACATATCCTTCCAGTTGTGGTGGTCGCGCAAGTAGGGGGTGTGGACCAATACATAGAGCGCCTCGCCACCTTTTGGGGCAACGGCCGGCTCAGTGGTGCTCGGTGCGGCGAGATAGCAGGTTGGGTCGGGCGCGGGTTCACCGCGTCCATAGATTGCATCGAACTCTTCCTTGGGATCCCTCGAGAAGACGAAACAATGATGCTTGAGATGGTCATAGGCCTTGTTGAGGCCGAGGTAAAGGACAACGCCCGAGCAGGCCGGTTCGAATTTTTGTCGGGCATAGTGCTTTGCCGCTTCACCACCAATGAGCTCATTGTAGGTGCGAATGGCATCCATATTGGAGACCACGGCGTCGAACTCAACGCGCCTGCCGTCGGCGATCACTACAGCACTGACCACGCCGTCGATCTGTTCAATTTTGCAGACATCACAACTAAGTTCGATCTTGACGCCAAGTTCAATGGCCAGCTTTTCCAGTGCCACCGGCACGGCCCGAGTCCCACCGATTGGATACCAGACGCCAAGTTCCGTCTGCATGTGGGCAATGGAGCACAGCACGGCCGGCGACTGATAGGGCGATGAACCAACATACTGAACGAAGTGGTCGAGAAGCTGCGCCACCCGTTTGTCCGGGACTTTCTTGCGGATCGTGCCGGCGACTGACGAACCCATTTTCAGTGCCATGACATCAGATAGCGTGTCGAGTGTCATGTTCTGCTTGATGTCGATCGTATCTTTAAGATCTTCAACGCTTTTCCAGAAAAAGAACCGGTTGGATATGCGGTGCAGGCGTTCGGCAAACGCGATGAAATCACGGTATCCCTTTCCAGACGCGGTGTTACCGGTGAACTCGTCGATCGTGCGGGCCATTTCATCGACATCTTCATGCAGATCGAGAATGCTACCGTCTTCAAAAAAGCACCGCCATTGCGGATCCAGACGGACAAGATCGAGATAATCCTCAATCTTTCGACCGGCTTCGCCAAACACCCGAAACAAGACCTGTGGCACGGTCAGGATGGTCGGTCCCATGTCGAAACGAAAACCATCCTGTTCCAGAACGGCTGCCTTGCCGCCAACCCAGTCATTCTTGTCGAACAGTGTAACCTGATGACCACGGGCCGCCAGCGTACATGCTGCCGTCAGTCCACCAAGACCTGCGCCGACAACCGCAACTCTCTTACCCATTGAAGCAGTCCACCCTCAGCAATGAATTTCACTTTTGCTTTTAGAGCAAGATGACGCCATTTGGAACCATCCCTACGTCGTTGTGCCCTAGGAAAATTCGACACTTAAGCTTGCTTTTAGAGGTTCAGATCATCCGAAATCAACCGGCTGGAGATCCGCGCGGACTCAAAGATTACCGGCAATCCGCTGCCCGGATGCGTGCCGCCGCCAACGAGATATAACCCTTTTACGTCTTCAAACCGGTTGTGCGGCCGGAAATAGAGCATCTGCGACAGGTTGTGGCTCATGTTGAACGTCGCACCTTTGAATATGCCATGGTCCTGGTGCCAGAGCTGCGGTGTCAGGATCCGCTCAAAGACAATGCGATCACGAATATCGTTGATTCCAATGAGTGACAATCGATCGAGGACCAGCTCGCGATAGGGCCCGGCTTCTCGTTGCCAGTCGATTTCAGCATCACAATTCGGCACGGGGACAAGCACATAGAGCGTGCTGTGTCCAGCAGGTGCCAGGGTTTTGTCAGTCACACTGGCGTTCTGGACGTAAAATGACGGTGTCTTCGGCAGTACCATGCTGGTCTGAATCTCATCAACATTGGCAACGAGGTCGTCTGCCAGGCATATCGTGTGATGATGAATGTCGGGTAGCTCGCCCTTGAAACCCAGATACAGCATGTATGTCGAACATGAAAACTTCTTGCCGGCGATCTTGTCGTCGGTCCAGCGCCTGCGCATATGGACCGGCACCAGGCTCTGCATGGCTTTTCCGAAGTCGGCATTGATCACCACCGCGTCGGCCTCATAGCGCGCCTGATCGGTGTTCACTGCAGAAATCCGCCGGCCTTCAAAATCAAGGGCGGTCACCGGCTCGGACAGGCGAACATCAGCACCCAGTTGGCCAGCAATTTCAGCCATCTTGCGCATAACCATGTTGCAGCCGCCGGTTGGGTGCCACACACCATACTCATGCTCCAGGAAGGCGAGGATGGTAAACAGACTGGGACAGTTGAACGGCGACATGCCAAGATATTTCGACTGGAAGGAAAACGCTCGTCTCACGCGTTCGTCGCGGAAGAACCGCTTTAGATCATCGTCCAGACTACGATGCGGCCGCAGGTTACCCAGCGCTGAGAGAACGCCAGGGCGTAGGTAGTCGAATATCGTGTCAAACGGGTTCTGCAGAACGGACTTGAAGTCGGCGATCTTTCTTCGGTTGTCGCGCATGAAACAATCAAGATTTGCCGCGTCTTCCGCGGACAATCGGGCAATCTCGTCCCGCATGGCATCGACACCGTCGCGAGCATCAAGGTGTCCAGCACCTTCGAATGCGACCCTGTATAGAGGGTCGATCTTGGTCATGGGTACCTCGGTCATGAGATCACGGCCGACTTCGGCAAAGATCTCCCGCAACACTTCGGGAAAGAGGAAGAATGTTGGTCCAATATCGAAGCAGAACCCCTGCTCCTGTATGTAGCCGGAACGTCCGCCGACGGTCGCGCGTGCCTCGAGCAGTGTGACATCGCAGCCACGATGCGCCAACAGCATGGCCGCGGCCAATCCTCCCGGCCCGGCGCCGACAACAACAATTTTACGCTTAGTCCCCATTACCCGTCGTGTGTACTGATCGAGAAGACTCCCTTTTCGCTGCCCTGTTCTTTACTCACATTAGCGCCCGGGCATTAATCCGGAGTCCTGTATCCCACCAATTCCGCAATCTGTACGTCTTTTAGCAGCGCATGGATTGCCTGATGAGCACGGCGAATGGTCGCAGAATCAATTTTGGACCAAAAAATGACTCCTCAGCGCTGTTACAATGCATAGCCCGCCTCGGAAATAGGTAATCGGCGGATGCGCTCGCCGGTCGCAGAGAAAATGGCATTAGCCAGCGCCGGCGCTGCCGGCGGTGTGCCGGGTTCGCCAACGCCGCCAGGCAGTTCAGCATTTGTCATAAGATGTACTTCAACAGACGGCGCACGGGCCAGTGTCAGCATTTCATAGCTGTCGAAATTCTCCTGTGCGACCATGCCATCGGCGATGTCAATTCTGCCGAAACAGGCTGCGGTCAAGCCGAAGATGATGCCACTCTGGACCTGTGCCTCGACCAGGCGAGGATTGATGATGGTGCCGCAATCAATCACTGCAACGACCTTGTTGAGCGTTACCTGCTTTTGGCTATCGACATCAATGTCGATTACCGCGCCGACGATCGAACGGAACGACTCATGCAGGGCGACCCCCCTGCCCCGGCCATTGCCGCCGCGCCCGGTCCAGTCAGCCATATCACGCAGTGTTTCCAGCACCTTTTTGTGACGCCGCTGCTGTGGACCGAGATGCGCAAGGCGGAAATCGAAGGCATCCTTGCCGGCCGCAACGGCACACTCGTCGATCATGCTCTCGACAAAGAAGGCATTGTTGGAATGACCGACGGACCGCCAAAAGCCGATCGGCACCGATGTCTCGACCTCAACCGCCGCGATCCTGCGGTTGCGGACCTGGTATGGCATATGGGCGATGCCCTCAAGCGTCGTGTTGTCGGCGGTCAAATTACTCGACAGATCCATGTTGCGTAACAGGAATGATGCCATGACCGAGTGGGTGCCAATCACCGCATCGAATGCCGTCAGCTGCCCGTTCTCATCGAGGCCGGCCTTTAGCTTGGCGATTGCCGCGGGCCTATAGACATCATGCTGCATGTCTTCGGTTCGCGACCAGGTCAGCTGTATCGGACGGCCTTTATGCGCCTTGGCTGCTTTTGCGGCATGAATGACGAAGTTCTTCTCAGCGCGGCGGCCAAAGCCGCCACCAGCAAATGTGACATGCACCTTGATGGAGCTGGCGCCGCCGACCGACTCGATGACCTGGCGTGCCATAGCCGCAGACTGGGTTGGCGCCCAGACCTCGACGGTATCATCGGGTTTCCACCAAACCGTGCTGTTCATCGGTTCCATCGTGGCATGAGCGAGATAGGGCGTATGGTATTCAGCTTCGATCTTCTTTGCTGCCGCTGACAGGGCATTAGCAGCATCACCGGGCTGTTCTGACTGGGTGAACGCGCCTGCTTCGTGGCGCGCTTTGAACGCGGCAGCAAAGTCTTCGCCCGCAACCGGTTTTTCGGGCAATGTGTACTCGATTTCCAGAGCCTCGGCCGCCTGGAAGGCTCGCCATGTATTATCGGCAACTACGATCATCGAATCGCCATCGATGATCACATCAATAACACCGCGCATCGAACGTGCCACTTTGTCTTCGACCTTTTTGATCGTGGCGCCGAAGACCGGTGCCTGGCGGACCGTGGCAAACGCCATGCCGGGCAATCTTACGTCGACGCCGTACTGCCCTCGACCAGTGATCTTTGCCGCCGCATCCATCCGAGGGATCGGCTTTCCAATGACCGAGAATTCGGCAGCCGGCTTGAGCGCAATGTCGGTTGGTGGGTCAATCTTGGCCGCCGCCTTGGCGATGGTGCCGAAGGAAACCGAATTTGCGCCGTCTGCGCGTTTGAATAAGGCATGATCAAGGATCAAATCATCGGGCTTTCCGTCCAGGTGCCGGGCGGCCGCGGCCTGCAGCATCTGCCGGGCAATGGCGCCCGCGTGGCGCATGGCATGCCAGTTACCCACAACAGCGGACGAAGCGCCGGTGGCCGACAATTTCATGGAGGCGAGAAAACGCTTGCCATACCACGACAAAGGACCAGACATTTCTTCCGGGCGCTGGTTTAGAAACATAGTCAAATTAGTGTGGGCGGCAAACTCTTCTTGCGGATGCGTGACGCGGATATTGCCTGCCGAGAGATCGAGGCCAAGCTCTTCGGCGACTAATTGGGCAAGCCCGGTATGGGTGCCTTGGCCCATCTCCACGAAAGGGACAAATATCGTGATAACATTGTCAGTAGCGATGTTGATCCAGGCTGTAAGATTGACACTGTCGTTCTCACCAGGGCCGGATTGTGTTCCATCGACGTCTACCGTGGCCAGATAACCGGTGCCGATCCCTAGACCCGTCAACGCGGTTCCACCGATTATGGCAGAGCCTACGACAAAAACACGTCGAGTTATGCTTGTCTCGGTTTTCACGTCACGTTGCCGCTACGATTTCGGCTGCTCGCCGAACACCTTTGCGAATGCGGTCATAGGTGCCACAACGGCAAATATTGGTTATTGCGGCATCAATCTCGTCGTCCGTCGGATTCGGCGCTTCGGCCAGGAGCGCTGTCACGGCAACGATCGTGCCGGGCTGGCAATAGCCACATTGCGGAACATCAAGCTCGAGCCACGCCTGTTGAACGGCCGACAAGTGCTGTTTGCTTGCCAGTGATTCGATGGTCCTGATATCGGAGCCTTCAACGTTTTCGACCGGTGTCACGCAAGAACGTGTGAGTTCGCCGTCAACGAGCACCGAACAGGCACCACACAATCCTGCGCCACAGCCAAATTTGGTGCCCGTAAGGTTGGCAACATCGCGCAGAACCCACAACAAGGGCATTTTAGCTTCAACATCGAAACTTTGTCGGTCGCCGTTTATCGTCAATGTGACCATGGATCGTCGAATATCTCCTGCCGTACGAACGAAGCGTCTATCGTGTCATCGTTCGGACATTGGGTTGAGCGAAACATATGGCAATTTGATGAATGCCGGCAAATTGTAATTGCACCAGTAGTCCATTGACGAGGGTCGGCATCAATGGAAGAGAGCGGGTATGTGAACTCGGACCCTGTTGCTTGCGATCGTCTTTACCTGAGCAAGTCAGTGCCGGTTTGAAGTCTGGCCCATCCTGTGTCACGCTGAGGCCAGCTCCTCACATTCAATCGGTCGGTGTTGTCCCATGACTGCTCTCAAGCTAAGTTCTGCACAAACCATACTTACTGCTGCGCTGGCTGGCGGACGGACAGGTCCGCACCGCCGAATTGCGGTGGCAGTGTGCGATGCCGGGGGGCATCCTATTGCGCTGGGACGCGAAGAAGACGCAGCCCCCCTTCTGGCGCATATTGCCCAGGCCAAGGCATTTACTTGTATCGCCTATGGCAAGAGCACAGAGGAAGTCCGTCGATGGGCCGAGGAGACGCCGATCTGGTTCCACGGCGTGGCGCGGGTCGCCGAACAACGCATGGGCCTGCCGCTGATCGGCTCGAAGGGCGGGGTCTACATCCGAGACGACGCCGGCCGAGTTCTCGGTGCGGTCGGCGTGGCCGGAGAAGCGGGCGAGCAAGATGAAAAGCTGGCCGTAATTGGCATTGAGGCGGCCGGATATGTCGCCAATGCCGGATAGATCTGGGACGACGATGAAAAAGCGGGCTTCCGGCAAAAAATCATCAGGCGACCGCAAGCAGCGGCTGGCAGCGGCATTGCGGGCCAATTTGCAACGGCGTAAGTCGCAGGCGCGCCAGCGCCAGGCTGGCGGGACCGAAAAATCCAAGTCCAAGACCGATAGTGAATAGTTGTCGTGAACACAATTCAATTGCCGTAAGGGGATTGCCCCAATGCGGCAAAATATGCTTGTAACCTCACCATTAAGACTCGCTGCACTGGGGTGCGGGCGTCCGGATCGTGCTATCGCACTAACCTGAACACGTTGGGATTGACATGGACCGTATCCGCATTCGCGGCGGCAACAAGCTAAATGGCACAATTCATATCAGCGGGGCAAAAAACGCCGCCCTGCCATTGATGATTGCCTCGTTGTTGACCGACGAGACTCTCACATTGCGTAATGTGCCGCGCCTGGCAGACGTCAATCTGCTGCTACGCATCCTGCGCAATCATGGTGCCGACATGTCGATGGACGGTAAGCGCGCCGGCTGCTCGGTCATGCAGGGCGAAACTGTTCACCTTACGGCCGGCGAGATCGTCGACACGGTGGCGCCGTATGAGCTTGTCGCGAAGATGCGGGCGAGTTTTTGGGTCCTGGGGCCGTTGGTTGCCCGCTGTCATCAAGCACGGGTATCCTTGCCTGGCGGTTGTGCCATCGGCACTCGCCCAGTCGACCTTTATTTGATGGCCCTTGAAAAACTCGGCGCCAAGATCTCACTGGACGGTGGGTATGTGGTCGCCGAAGCCCCATCGGGCCTGATCGGTGATCGCATTGTGTTCCCCAAAGTCTCGGTCGGCGCAACGCATACCACTCTGATGGCGGCGGCGCTTGCCAAGGGCGAAACGGTGATCGAGAATGCCGCGCGCGAGCCTGAAGTCGCTGATGTAGCGCAATGCCTGGTGAAGATGGGCGCCAAGATTGCCGGTATTGGGTCATCAACAATGACGGTCCAAGGGGTCGAACGGTTGCATGGTGCCCGGCATGATGTTTTGCCGGACCGGATCGAGACCGGCACCTATGCGATCACGGCTGCAATGACAGGTGGCGACGTTACACTTGCGGGGGCACGACCTGAGCTCCTTGATGCATTAAATGAGGTCATGCGGCAGGCCGGCGCAGAGGTTGCAGCCAGCAAAGACGGCATGCGCGTACAGCGCAATGGCGGGCTTTTGCATCCGATATCGGTCGAGACCCAGCCCTATCCGGGATTTGCCACCGATCTGCAGGCCCAGCTGATGGCGCTGATGACCAAGGCGGACGGCGTGTCGACGATCCGCGAAACGATCTTCGAGAATCGCTTCATGCATGTTCAGGAACTGGCGCGGCTCGGTGCCGATATCACTTTGCACGGCGACACTGCACATGTCAGAGGCGTTGACCGGCTGGTCGGCGCACAGGTGATGGCAACCGACCTGCGAGCTTCGGTGTCACTGGTGATCGCTGGACTTGCCGCGGAAGGCGACACGGTCCTAAATCGGGTCTACCATCTCGATCGGGGCTTTGAGACGCTTGAAGAAAAGCTGAAGGCCTGCGGCGCAGATATCGAACGGCTGAGCGATTGAGCCGGCAGTGGGGCCGCATCACATGGACCTGTTGAAGCTAGCAGCTTTGGATGAGGACGACCTGTCGGTGATTTCGGCACAGTTGCAGGATGCTGTTCTGCGCATCGGCGACATCCGCTACCTGGCCGGCGAACAGCGGTTCGTGCTGGTCGCCAACCGATTCGACTGGAGCACCGTGGCGGGTCAGGCGAAACGGTCGGGCATGCGCAGACGTTGCGGTTTGCATTTCAATCGGGTGACGTCGGTTCAATCGCAAAAGGTCCGGCAAGGCGCCGAGGATGCAATCCTGTCGCTATTGGCGATCGCTTTCCGACCCGGGGATGAAGCGCCGGCTGGATCGATTGATCTGACATTCTCCGGTGGCGGCATCATCCGACTTGGCGTCGAATGTATCGAGGCCAGCCTTGAAGATCTCGGTCCCATGTGGGAAACCGCAAATATTCCCGATCACGGCGAGTGAGCAAAACATGGCGCAATGGCTGAATACGGCAACTGCCGACTTTGGCGAACAGTTTGGCGTGCTGCTGACAATGAAGCGCGAGGGCGCGGCGGACGTCAATTCGGCAGTCGCTGAGATCATTGCCGATGTGCGCACACGCGGCGACACGGCACTTGTCGAACTAACAGAGAAGTTTGACCGATATGCGCCAACTGTCGAGAATTTGCAGTTTTCAGATTTAGAGATCCGTGCGGCTGAAACCGAATGCCCGGACGACGTGCGCGGCGCGCTGGAACTGGCAGCGGAACGGATTACCGCCTACCATCAGCGTCAACTACCCGACGCCGAACGCTATACCGACGACAGTGGGGTTGAGCTCGGACACCGCTGGACAGCGGTCGAGGCAGTTGGTCTTTATGTGCCCGGTGGACTGGCGGCCTATCCGTCGTCGGTCTTGATGAATGCGATACCGGCCAAAGTGGCCGGCGTCGAACGGCTGGTGATGGTTGTCCCGACGCCCGATGGTATCGTCAATGCCCAAGTGTTGTCAGCAGCGAAGATCGCCGGCGTTTCGGAAATCTACCGGATTGGCGGCGCACAGGCAGTGGCTGCGTTGGCATATGGCACCGGCACGATTGCCCCTGTTGCCAAGATTGTCGGACCGGGCAATGCCTATGTGGCGGCGGCCAAGCGACAAGTCTTCGGCACGGTTGGCATCGACATGATTGCCGGGCCTTCCGAAGTGCTGATCCTGGCCGATGCCGCCAATGACCCGAGTTGGATTGCAGCGGATCTGTTGGCCCAGGCGGAACATGATACCAGCGCGCAATCGATCCTGATTACCAACGATGAGAGTTTTGCTGAAGCAGTCGAGGCGGCTGTCCAGAGCCAGCTGAAATCCCTGCCGAAGGCGGATATCGCTGGGTCCAGCTGGCGTGATTTCGGCGCCATCATAATTGTATCGGATTTCAATGAGGCTCTGCCGCTGGTCGACAAGCTGGCGCCGGAGCATCTTGAAGTCGCTACGGAGAATGCGGAAGACCTGAGCCGGCGAGTGCGAAATGCCGGCGCCATTTTCATTGGCGCCTATACGCCGGAGGCGGTCGGTGATTATGTCGGTGGACCCAATCATGTGTTGCCGACGGCGCGCAGCGCGCGGTTCTCGTCAGGTCTCAACGTTCTCGATTTCATGAAGCGCACATCGATCCTAAAATGCTCGCCAGACGCACTGAGAAAAGTCGGCCCGGCAGCAGTGACGCTCGGCCGCGCGGAGGGCCTTGACGCCCATGCCAGGTCGGTCGCCATCCGATTGAACCTGTCCTAGGGTGTGGATAATCAGGGTTGTGGCGCTGGTTTGGTAGGTTCGGGTCAGATTGGGTGCCTGTTCCAGAGTTAGTAATGGCTTTGACGGAGATGAAATTTGAGCAACTTTGACAGAAAGGATGCGGCCCATGTCGCCATTGAACGGTACTGTGAGCGGCTTGAAGGGGTTGGCCCTGCCGCACCACCAAAAGCCAGCCAGAGACAAAGTAGGCTACGCCAACACCGCAATACTAATTGTCCACAGGCCTTAGTCCCGCTACATGCCTGCGCCGACTGATGAAACTTTGAACGATGCGACCGCCAAGCTGATCGATGTGCAGCTTGACACGAGCCTAGCTGTGGTGCCGTCGGCAGACGTCGAGCATGAGCGGCAGGTGGCAATCTTCGATCTGCTTCAGGAGAATTCGTTTCAAGTCGTCGGTCGCGACAGTGGGCCCTACAAGTTGCGCCTGTCGATCACCGAGGGCCGGCTGATGTTCGGTATCTCTGATCGCACGGGCAAGGATTGCGCGATCATCGGGCTGGCGCTGTCACCTTTCCGGCGGATCGTCAAAGACTATTTCATGATCTGCGAGAGCTATTTTGACGCGATCCGCACT
The DNA here is from genome assembly GCA_016522385.1 of Pseudomonadota bacterium. GTDB lineage: Bacteria > Pseudomonadota > Alphaproteobacteria > Rhizobiales > Aestuariivirgaceae > JABDJG01. Next base: position 5,096 of record JAEKFU010000064.1, on the reverse strand, counting down.
TCAACGCCAAGCCAGATCGAGACCATCGATATGGCGCGGCGGGGCTTGCATGATGAAGGCAGTGAAATTCTTCAAGAAAGGCTGAAGGGCAAAGTTCATGTCGATTTCGATACCGCCCGACGGCTGTTCACGCTGGTGTGCGTTTTGCACTGGCGCGGCTAAGGTCCGCCGATGGCGAGCGATCTGCCAGGGGCCGTGCTTTTCGCTTGCAGCCACAACTCCGTCCGATCACCGATGGCCGAAGGGCTAATGCGGCACTTCTACGGCCGCCAGGTCTATGTCCAGTCCTGTGGCGCGCGCTCCGGTGAGGTGGACGGCTTCGCCGTTACGGTCATGGATGAAATTGGCATTGACCTGTCGAAACACCGCTCGCGCACCTTTGATGACCTAGAGGATTCAAGCTTCGATCTCGTAATTTCACTTTCACCGGAAGCCCACCACAAGGCGCTCGAGATGACCCGCACCATGGCCATCGAAGCGGAATACTGGCCAACGCTCGACCCGTCGGCGATCGCTGGCAGTCGCGAGCAGATTCTGGAAGGTTTCCGGAGTGTGCGTGACTCGCTGCGGAAACGAATTCGCGAGCGGTTTGGCACGCTGGCTGCTGGCGGGGTGTGATCGACTCTAGGCGGCCATCACCTCACCGGCGTATCCTTCATAGCTGGCGATGTAATAATCTTTGTCATTGGCAATGTCTGTGACCGACGCACGCTCGGACATGGCGGTTACCCATGCGGCAAGCCGCGGGCAGTCTGTCGGGATCGTCAGACCACGGTAATAGGTCCAGGCCGGAAGCCGCTCAAAGAACGGGTACCAGGCAAGGTCAATCAGGCTAACCTCGGCGCCGAGCCAGTAAGGTCCAGCACCGGAGAGCTTGACAAAGCCTTCAGATTCGACGAAGCGCATCCTGTCATGCACCTTGCCGAGCAGCTCGGCGTGGCGCTCTGACTCCCTGTTCTTCATCAACGCATATTGATCCGCGGTGTAGTATTCATCACAATAATGGTTCCAGATACGCACTCTCGCCTTGAGCACCGGATCATCCGGCATCAGCTGAGGCTCAGGGAATACCTCGTCGAGATACTCGTTGATAATCAGACTCTCGTATAGCGTTTTACCGTCATGGACGAGCGCTGGCACCTTGCCATATGGCGAGGCCTCCAAAAATCTTACCGACTTGTTCTTGAAATCAATCTCGGTGTGTTGAAATTCGAGGCCTTTTTCCAGAAGCGCCAAACGGCTGCGATGGGCATAGGGGCATACCCGAGCGGTAAAGAGTTCCATGACCTGGTTCCTGCGCTATAGATGGATTCAATGGTATCAAGTCTGCAGCGTGGGATTTGCGCGGTCAACATAGGTGCCATCAAACCCGCGTGTGATGCGTATCACGACTCGTCGACTGAAGCGTTTGGTGCTTTAATCACCGGTCTGCACAGCTCCACAAGAGGCAAACTATGACGAACAAGAGCTCTGACGACCAATTCGCCGCCGGAGCAGGTTATGTGAACGGGGAATTCGTGCCGGTTAGTGAGGCGCGGATTCCGATTACTGATCTGGGCTTCATCCGCTCCGATGCAACTTACGATGTGGTGCATGTCTGGAAGGGACAGTTCTTTCGCCTGGAGGATCATATCGATCGCTTCCTGGCCAGTACCGACAAGCTGCGTTTCAAGCTGCCGCTCGACCGGACCGGGCTGATTGCCATGTTGCACCGACTGGTGGCGCTGACCGGTTTGCAAGACGCCTATGTCAATTTCACCGCGACGCGCGGCTCGCTACCACCAGGGACACGCAATCCGCTTGACTGCACCAACGGGCTCTATGGCTTTGCCATACCGTTCATGTGGATCGCGCCCTATGAGGAGCAACCGCAGGGGATCAGAATGATCACCGCTTCAGCTGAGCGAACGCCGATGGCTTCGTTCGACCAGACCATCAAAAACTACATGTGGGGCGATTTGACAGCGGGGATGATGGAGGCGTCTGAACGCGGTGCAAAGGTGCCGGTACTGCTCGATCGGGATGGCAATGTCACCGAGGGGCCAGGCTTCAACATCTTCATCATCAACGACGGCGTGATGATGACGCCGGATACCGGGGTACTGCATGGCATCACACGGCGCACGGCGATCGAATTGGCCGGCGATCTCAATATCGAGACAGTGGTTGCCGCCGTCACCGCTGATGCGCTTAATTCAGCGGATGAGATCTTCATCACATCAACGGCCGGCGGCATTATCCCGGTCACGATGCTTGATGATGAAGAAGTCGGAGATGGACAAGCCGGACCAGTCGCCAGCCGGCTCAGAGCGCTGTACTGGCAGGCGCATGATGACCCGCGCTTTTCCACGCTGGTCGATACGAGCCTTGCAGAAGCCGCTGAATGATCAATCCCGTTCTTGTCGAAGTCACTCGCGGCGGCATTGTTGAAAGCTGCCATCGGGCTTCTTATGCAGTATCGAAGGCTGACGGCGAACTGATCGCAAGCGCCGGCGACATCACTATGCCGGTGTTTCCGCGTTCCGCCGTCAAGGCACTGCAGGCACTGGCGTTCGTCGAGTCCGGGGCGGCGGCACGTTTCGGCTTCAACAATGCCGAAATTGCCCTGGCATGTGCTTCCCACAACGGCGAGCCTGCGCATATCGCCGCGGCGCGCTCGATGCTGGCCAAGGCGGGGATTTCGGAAAAATCTTACGAGTGCGGGCCGCACTGGCCGACACGGCATGAAGCAACGCGCGACTTGGCCATTTTAGGTGCAGAACCCGGTCCAGTGCACAATAACTGCTCGGGCAAGCATGCCGGAATGCTTGCCCTCGGCAAACATCTGGACGTTGATCTTAAAGGCTATACACGGCCCGATCATCCTGTTCAGCAGACTATCGCCAATGTGATCGCCGAGATGTGCGATGCGGATATGACTTCGGCACCGTGCGGTATCGATGGCTGTTCAGTGCCAACATGGGCCCTTCCGCTTGGTGCGTGGGCATCGGGATTTGCCCGGTTCGCCAGCGGTCAGGGTATGAGCGACGAACGCCGCGCAGCGGCCAATCGGATCGTAGCGGCGGTCCGCGCACATCCGTTCATGGTTGCCGGCACGGATCGGTTCTGCACCGATTTGATGACCGCCGTGCCCGGCGCGTTTGTGAAGACCGGTGCCGAAGGTGTATTCTGTGCAGCCGTGCCGCATGCCGGGCTCGGAATTGCGCTGAAGTGCGATGACGGCGCATCTCGCGGTGCCGAAACGCTGATGGCCCGATTGCTGGTCGATCTTGCGGTGTTTGGTGATGAAGATTGCGCGATCCTGGAGCGTTTTGCCTGTGTGCCGGTCTTTAACCGGGCGGATATCCAGACTGGTGAGCTGCGAGCTGTTCAAGGCGCGGTCCCCTCTGTCCTCAGGGAGGGCGGTTAGGCAGGACGTTTCGAAGGAGCTTGCTGAGGCGTTCGGATGTTGATGCTCCGCTCACCCCCTCCCCAGCAGTTGGGAGATGCAGCAAGGCTGTGCCAATCGAAATTGATCGCGAAGTCAGCTGATCAGGTTATCTGAAATCGTCAGGGTCGACGGGATTTCTGCGCCCGGCAGCGCCAGGTCGGCAGTTGCCGGCCGACTGTGATCCATGCCGAGAATGGCCGCGCCTGCGATGCCCGAGATAATATTGTGGGCAATCAGGCTCTGTTCTGCTCGCCGGCTGACCGAGGCGGTGATGCCGACGCCACAGCGCCGCACGATGTTACCGATTGCCGAAACATTACGGCTGTACGGGCCCCAACCGAGTGCTAGGCCGGCCACGGGGGCATCCTCGATGACATTTCCGGTGACTACGGTATCGGCCTCAACGGAGATGCCGATGCCGCGCTTGTCCGAATGATCGCGGACGTGCAGCCGGCGCACCAGATTGTTGGCGCAGACGGCGAGACGACCGCCGTCACTGAAGTTGGTGATCGAAATGCCGGTGGCTGCATCATCAACAACATTGTCGGAAATAACCGCTCCCTCAAAGCCGAATTCACTGTACAGCGCCACTTCGCCCAAACGACTGCAATTGTTGGCGAGCATCTGCACGTTCGAGCCGGAATGGTTGCGGATGGCGGTATAGGCGCAATCACAGATACGGTTGTCAGAGGCAGTGACATTACCGGCGCGAAATATGTTGATGCCATTGCCATACTGACCACTGCCGCCACTCTTGTTGCCGATGCGTTCAATACGGTTGTGCGAGATGATAGTGCCGTCTTCGCGCGGCTTGGACTGCCAAACCAGAATGCCGTTATCGGCCATGTCGTGGACATGGTTATGGCAAATCTCGAGACCGCGGCTGTCGATCGCAAAGATCGCCGCGGCGCCCGCATGAGCCAAAGTGTTGTTCATGACGCGGCCCGATGAGCGCCTGACGCTCAGGCTGTTGGCCACGCTGTTGCGAAATTCGCATTGCTCGATTGTCAGATTGTCGACCTGATCGAAGACAACAAGTGCCTGCGAAACCGGTTGGCGCGCGCCGTCAAAGATGATGCCTGACAGCGTGACGTTATGCGTGTTCCCGGCCTGCAGGAGATGAGCGCCACCGGCAAGTATCAGCTGCGTCAGGCCAGGCATGCCTTGCAGGCAAAACGGCGCGGAGATCGACAGATTTCGGGCGACATACCGGCCGGGCGGCAGGATCAGGTAACCGCCGTTCGCGTTCGCGCCGTCGATGGCCGCCTGCAGTGCACCGGACTGGTCATGCGGCGCGTTGGGTCGAACGCCGTAATCCATGGCATTGTAGGCATTCGCCGGTGCTGCACCAGCAGTTGCACCCGCCACGCCTAGCGCTGTTGCCCCCATGGATCCAGCAAGTATGGCACGTCTCGTGAACATGTCCCGAACTATGCAGATTTCGTGCCAATGGCCTCAATTTCCCAGCCAACGGGTTTTGAACCGGTCAAAGCCGGGGGCTGCCGGGCGATGAGCGTATCTGGCGGCGAGGCTCTTGGTGCCGGCGGTAATGGCAAAATAGTCATAGTCGGCCAATTGTTCACCGGCCATCAGGTATTGGAAATGGACTCGACCCCATTTGCGGTGGATTTGTTTGAAGCGTTCAGGAGGATATAGAGCAAACAGC
>JAEKFU010000059.1 GCA_016522385.1 Pseudomonadota bacterium | reverse complement strand
GAACAGTCGCTGGAGTGGTCGAGGGCTGAACTGACGGCGGCAATCACATTGGCGGTGCTCTTGTCTGCGCTGGCCTCGCCGTTGGCTGGGCGGCTGATTGATTCCGGCAGGGGTGCATTAATGATGGCCGGCAGTTCCTGTCTCGGCGGATTTTGCCTCATCGGCTTGTCTATGGTGACGCAACTTTGGCAGTTCTACCTCGTCTGGGCGCTCATTGGCGTGCTGCTGGCGGGCTGTCTTTATGAACCCTGTTTTGCGCTGATCACCCGGGCGCGCGGGGCCGATGCAAGGCAGGGCATTATTCTCATCACGCTGGTTGCCGGGTTTGCCAGCACCATTAGTTTTCCCTCGGTGCATGTGCTGTCCGATGGATTCGGCTGGCGAACGGCCATCCAGATTTTTGCCGCAGTTGTTATCCTTGTGGCAACGCCGTTGATGTGGACCGGCGCGTCCCGGGTGGAGAGCGCGGGAGAGGGCCGTCAGGTTTATCGGGCAAAGGATGCATCCATCCGACATGCTCATCTTAAGAACCCGCAATTCTGGTTCCTGGCGATCGGGTTTGCGCTGGCTGCAGTGCTTCATGGGGCAGCGCTGCATCATCTCCTGCCGATTCTCTATGATCGTGGCATCGGATCTGATGTTGCGGTCCTTGCCGCTTCGTTCATCGGACCGATGCAGGTGGCCGGCCGGTTGGCAATGATGGCCGCGGAACGGCATGTGTCCAATCACGGGGTCGCCGTAACTTGCTTTGTCCTGATGGGCGGTTCGATCGTTTTCCTGATGGCCTCGGGAGCAACGTCAACCCTGCTGATCGGTTTCGTAATTCTATTTGGCGGAGCATATGGGATGGTCAGCATTATCCGGCCGCTTATCGCGCATGACATTCTGGGCGAGGCAAATTTCGGTGCGAAATCGGGGGCGCTGGCAATGTTTTATCTGACAGGCTCTGCATCCGCGCCGTATTTGGCATCGCTGGTCTGGGGTGTCGGCGGCTACGACCTAGTGCTACCCAGTCTCGTTGCGCTGGCGGTCTTGGGACTCGGCCTGTATCTTCTGGCGCAAAGATCGGCGCCCAAGCCGTCATCGGTTTAAGACTGTTCCCAAGTTTATGGGGCTTCTTGACCAAAAGTGGATCGTAACCACAACCGGCGGGCGCGAAAAGTCTGCCATCGATAGCCTGAGCAACCCATCGGCATAGTTGCGAAGCTTGCCCGATGCACTCCGTTGCCCGGCGCTCTAGCTCTTCGGCAGCGCAACGCCTGGAACCCAGACATATCCGTCGTCATCGATCAGTACCGCTTCACGCAGGCCGTGTGGCTTGTCGATGGCGCCGGACAAAACCGTCCAGCCGCCATCTCGCGCGGCGCTTTCCGCAGAATCCGGGTCAACACCGTAAAGCCTGAGTTCGATCCCTGCGCCGCGGGTCTCGGCGCCGTCAAGGATCCCGGTCAGAACATTGTCGACATAGGTGTGGTCCGCATGCAACATCCATTCACTGCCGGCAGCACGCAATACCGCGAAGTCCGCGTCAGAATAGGTCGCCGTGGCTCCCAGGACCTGTTCGGCGAACCGGACCGCGGCAGAAACATCCTTGACCAGCAGATTAACGCCCAACCCGGGGCGAATCGAGCGGCCATAGTCGTCAGGCGCCATCCAGGGCTGTTGATCAGCCGATCGCTTTTTCATGCAGCTACCCCTTGGTCGGGCGAAATCGCCGAATGGCGCCTATCCGGCCAATATCAATTGTGCTTGTCGGTCTTGGTCAGGGAAACTGACACTGCAAGCGGGGATGTTGTCAACATCTAGCAGATTGTTGCGACGCAGGCACACGGCAAACAATGCGGCTGCATCAGCGGCCACTTCGGTGACATCACAGGCTGCACAGTCGATCATCAAAGCATCGCTGATGCTTTCGGCCAGTCCGGTACCAATGTTGCGGAGTTCGGAGGCGCTGAGATCTTCGGTTGCCGCCAAGCCAATGCTCAGCTCATAGTTGGGAACTTCAGCCAGGATGTTGTTGCCGATCAGGAGCGGGATGTTGCCACGGTCCATGATTTCGCGAACGGTTTCATCGCCGTCATGTGTTGCGGGCCGTTCAATCATCATCCCGGCTTTTGCAGCTGATAGAGGAATTGCGGCGTCGGGCAACTGCATGAGTTTCTCTCTCCCGGTCCGCATGTGGCCGGTGCGGAGATATAGTGCCCGCCAGGCCTTTACGAGCAGTTAAACCTGGCTGGTATTGCCAAGAATGGTGGGCCGCCGGCGGATCAATTGAGGCCGCACTACGAACGGGCCAGAGGGGATGATTCTGTCATTAGCGCCTGGAGGAAATCCATCTTAAAGCGGCATTCATAACGGCCTTCGGCGAAGGCGCCTATGGCATAGGGGTCAAATATGACACTGGCGCCGGCATCGGTGAATGACCAGTTGACCATTTCTGAGATGGTGTCGTTGACGATCTGGCGCCGTTCGTCCGACTTGTAGAGGCCATCGCTGTTGCTGCCGAAGCGCGCTTCCTTCGCAGTCTGTATCTGCGCAAAGCAGCTTTGCACTAGGATCGGTGTTGCCGAAGGCTTGAATATGTCCTGAAGCTGCACCGTGCGGCCCGCTGCGAGGTCGATATTGATATTGCGGGTCGATGAATTGCCATGGGCGCCACCGGAAAAAAGATAGAGGAATGCTTTGGCCGATATGAATTTCGCTGAGGCGAACGGTACAGACATGGACAATTGGTGCGAATAAGGCACGCTGGGGCTGGCAACTTCCTGCGAAGTTCCCATTGGTGCCTCTTCCAAGAGTTTATCTGCCAGCGTGTTGAACAATTCCTGTCCGGGGTTTTTCGGCTTCATGAAGCGCAAGACGGTGACGTCGACGTCGTACTGTGTTGCGTTGCCGCGCTGGATCAGAAACACCGGCATGATCGGTTGCCCGGTGCCTGGTCCTGTCAGTGGTTCGCCGGTGAGCACTCGGGTCCGATCAATAGTTTCTCTAAGGACGCACTGGCTGAGTGGTTTGTCAGAATTTTCGCACCAGCCGCGCCGTTTCAGCCATTTTCGCTGAGACTGTTTGAGAGCCTGCTTGGCATCTTCGGACAGCTGATCGGCAAGGCGCTGAAAGGCGTCCGTCATGCGCTTGTCGGCGTCCAACAGTGCCTCATTCGAGCAGATTGCGCTTTCGACGTTGGTTGCTGCCTTGGTGCAGTCAACGGCGGTTGCCGGTGTCATCGAAGACACAAGCAAAAAGGTGATACCCGCGACGGTCCGGGCCAGTGTAAAGTTTCGCGCAGCGTCAGGCATAACTGTCACCAAAACCACTAACAATTCGTCGCGCCGCCGTCCGCGAATCAACATTACCGCAAGGGTTCGCGGCGCCCAAATGGTTAAGCCTATCATGGTCAACGCGATTCCCTGTGGATTAAGAACCTGTGGGCCAAAATTGGGCGATTCTGTGGCAACTCCTATGGAAATTAATAGCCAGGATAAAATATGTGAGAATTGAATCGAGGAGTGAACATTAAACGTAATCCATGTAGTTATTATTTTCTCGATTACTTGACTGATATAATTTCGTTTTTATTTTTTGTAGTATTTAAAAATATTGAATTATTTGATTTGAAAATCACTAATCCAGTAATTATTATTTGTGTTCTAAAGCGGTTTTGTTTGGGCCCTTGAAACGGATGTTTGCTGTGCCAATTTCCCTCACCTTTGCAAGGGAAGGTGAAGGCTAGGCTTGTGCCGTGCAATTGATTGAGTCCATTCTGTTGGGCAACCGAGGTCACCCTGTTCCGAACCCTCCCCGCTGAAGCGGAAAAGGAAGTTCCGCCCTGCTTATCGGCTAAGACGTGAAGCAAGCCACAGTGTCGCCAGGTTAATCGCCGCGAAAAAAAAAGCGTTAAGATTGTCATGGGCACGAAAGCCCATGGCGTCGCAGGTCTCGCGGGTGGCGTGCGCTTCGGTATTGCGGAAAAGCTTTCGAGGCAGCCAATGTGGCGGCATTGTCATTGTGACAGATGCCTTACCTGGCGAATGTCCGCTGGAGATTGGGGGGTAGGACGGTCATGTTAGCCTCATCGAAGTTAGCAAAGAAGGGTTCGGCCGGAGCACTTTGACATGCGGGCAAACCGGGTCCACCAGGCAATTTAGTGTCGGAATTCGCTTTGCTTTGGTCGTTCCATCTCACGACTGTTGAATTCACCTCACTATTGTGGCGCAATCAGCGCACAAGGCGGTCGGCCGGGAGGAGTTAGATATGAAATCGCATGCTCGGGTTGTGGTAATTGGCGGGGGTGTCGTCGGGGTGGGGACGCTCCATGCGCTGACGAAAAAGGGATGGAACGATGTCGTTCTTGTCGAGCGCAACGAATTGACTTCCGGTTCGACCTGGCATGCCGCAGGTCTGCTGCCGCTGTTCAACATGTCCTATTCGGTCGGCAAAATACATCAGTACTCGGTCGACTACTATGGCGGCCTGGAAGAAGAGACCGGCCAGCATGTCGGCTTGCGCACGGTGTCCAATATTCGCCTGGCGCAGACGCCGGATCGCTGGGATGAATTCATGTATTACGCCGGCGTAGCCGAGACTATTGGGGTCAATGTCAATACCCTCACTCCGGAGCAGATCAGGGAGATCTGGCCGCTGTGCAATACTGATGGCCTGCTGGGGGCCATCCAGCATCCAGACGACGGCTATGTGCAACCCGCCGACTTGACCCAGGCGATGGCCGCTGGAGCCCGTGCCAAGGGCGCGGAGATCTACCGCAACACTCGGGTCATTGCGATCGAACAGAAGGCCAATGACGAGTGGTTGGTGAAGACCGAAAAGGGTGACATCACTTGTGAGCACCTGGTCACTGCGACTGGTAACTTTGTGCGCCAAACCGGCGACATGCTGGGTCTCGACATTCCTGTGATTCCAGTCGAACACCAGTACATCGTTACCGAAGCACACCCCGCGATTAAGGAACGCCATGCGCAAGGGTTGCCAGAAATGGGCGTTCTTCGCGATGCCGACAGCGCCTGGTACATGCGCGAAGAGGCCGGCGGGCTGATCCTCGGACCCTATGAGCCTGGCGCGCCGTGCTGTTACATCGACGGACCGGATGACAAGGCAGAGTATGAACTGTTTCAGGAGGATCTGGACCGCATATCGCCACATATCGAGGCTTGTATCGAGCGCGTACCGATATTCGGCGAGGCCGGAATCAAGAAGGTCTATAACGGCGCGATCTGTTACACGCCTGACGGCTCGCCGATAATCGGCCCGGCTTGGGGCCGGAAGAACCTGTGGCTCAATGAAGGTCATTCGTTCGGTGTGACGGCGGCCGGCGGGGCCGGCTGGCAGCTGGCAGAGTGGATCGTGGAGGGTGAGCCGTCCATCGACATGATCGGTGTCGATCCGCGCCGTTTCGGGCCCTATGCATCGCGTGGATACCTCAAGTGCAAGAACGAAGAGGCCTACCGCAATGTCTTTACACCGCACTATCCGGATGAAGAGCGGTTCGATGCGCGGCCGTTGAAGACCTCACCTTGTTATTACCGTATGAAGGCACTAGGTGCGGTGTTCGGCCAGGTGTATGGCTGGGAGCGACCGAACTGGTTTGCCCCTGACGGATACGGTTTCGATCCTTCCGAGATCGAACGTCCGAACATCATCACCAAGGAAAACCATGCGCCGGTGGTCGACGGCGAGAAGGTCAAGGAACTGTGGTCGTTCCGCCGCTCCAACTATTTTGAACATGTCGGCAACGAGGTGAAGAACGTGGCCGAGAATGCCGGTTTGTTGGATATGTCGGCATTCGCCAAGTACATGGTCAGCGGACCGAATGCGGCGAATTGGCTGGACAGCATTTTGGCCAACCGCATTCCAAAGACCATTGGCCGGGTCGGCCTGTGTCATCTGTTGACGGCACATGGCGGCGTGCGCTCGGAATTTACGGTCTACAAAACTGGGGAGGAGAGCTTTTATCTGGTCGGTCCGGGCGCTTTTGAGCGGCACGACTGGGACATACTCAACAAGCTGGCGCCGGATGATGGGGTCAAGCTGGAGCTGATCACCACGCAATACGGCGTGCTGGTGCTGGCCGGGCCGAAGTCGCGCGACATCCTGCAGAAACTTACCGATACCGATCTGTCGAACGACCATTTCAAATGGCTGAGCGGCAAGTTCATCAATGTCGGCATCGCCCAGGCACACGCACTGCGCGTCAACTTTGTTGGCGAATTGGGCTGGGAACTGCACCATCCGATTGAGATGCAAAACACAATATTTGATTTGGTGATGGATGCCGGTGCCGAGTTTGGACTGAAGCCCTTTGGCATACGCGCCATGACCTTAATGGCAATTGAGAAATCCTACCGACTTATCGGCCGCGAGTTGTCGATCGAGTACTCAGCCTTTGAGTCGGGCCTCGACCGGTTCGTTCATCCCAATAAGGGCCAGTTCATCGGCCGTGATGCCCTGGTAAAACGGCACGGGGCGGGAGATGCCTGGAAATATGTCACGCTCGAGGTACATGACATAAAGGATGTCGATGCCCGTGGCTCGGAGGCGATCTACGATATGGACGGCAAACTGGCTGGGCGCGCGACGTCAGGCGGCTATGGCTGGCGTGTCGGCAAGTCGCTGGCGTTGGCCATGGTCCAACCGGAACATGGTGCGGTGGGCAACAACCTGCAAATCAAGCTGCTAGGCGATCTGTACAAGGCCACCATAATTGAGGAGTCACCGTATGATCCGGATAATGAGCGGTTGCGGGCCTGATCGGGGAATACCCTAGACTGCCCAGGTCATGCAGGAACACGCGTTCTTTGACGATGGCTGGTGCCGGTTTCGTTACGATCCGAAATTGGCGAATTGGATAGAAAGGACACTGCCGGCTGCCCGGGCCAGCGTGGCTGCTCCGGCCAACGCGCAATGGCTGCGCTGTGGCGGTACCTGGTTTGCCGGCGTCAACGTTCTCGCGAATGATGCATCAGGTGCCGTGGACGGCGGTGTAGAGCTGTCCGGCCAAGCCGTGGACTTCATTCACGACATTCTAGATTTGCGGGGATTTGATTGGGAGCCGGCTCAGGTGTCGGTGTGCTATCCGGGCTACCCGAAACCGATGGCATCAGAATCGGAAGCTGCCTATCGATACCGGCTCAAGCGTGATGCGGCCCATGTTGACGGACTTATTCCGGTCGGTGCGCAAAGACGAAGGCACTTGCGGGAGTATCATGGTTTCCTGCTGGGCATTCCGATGTTTGAGACCAGCGATGGCGCAGCCCCGTTTGTCGTCTGGCGTGGTTCCCACAAGCTGATCCGTGATGCGTTTGCCGCATTGTATGATGGCCAGGCGCCGGAAAGCTGGCAGGACGTTGATGCAACCGAACTCTATCAGTCGACGCGCCGCGAGATCTTTGAGACGTGCGAACGCGTTGTCGTGACGGCCAAGCCGGGTGAAGTCTATCTCGTACACAGGTTGGCGCTGCACGGGGTAGCTCCCTGGGCACCGTCGGCAACGGCCGGGCCGGACGGCCGGATGATCATCTATTTCAGGCCGGAAATTGGCGGGCCGGCCGATTGGTTAAATGCGCCCTAGAGCGTGTCATTCTCATATGGAACCTTATGAGAAAGACACGCTCTAGTTGTCCAAACGCCCCTGACGATTATGTGATGACCATCAAATCTTGTGCCGAGTTAGGAATGGCCTTAGCCTGAACCTGCCTTCCCGGGGCTTGACCCCAGGATTCACTTTACAATTCACTCCTGCGCTTTGTGCAACATGGATTTTCGGGTCACGTCCGAGCAAGTCAGACAGGGGCGCAGGCTGCGATCGTGTTCATTAAAGGCCGTCATGACCGCACACCCGCAAATACCGACCGCCACCGTGCCTCGCCGCGGCTTCGCAATGATGCTGATGATCATCAGTTCGGTAATCATCAGTTTCGGCGGCCTGGTGGTGCGCAATGTCGAATTTGCCGATGCCTGGCAGATAAATTTCTACCGCTCGCTGGCGCTTATGATGGCGATCTTTTCGATCCTGTTGTTTCAGTATCGCGCCACGACATTCTCGGAGTTGCGCAGTATCGGGTATCCGGGTGTGTGGGCCGGCGCGATCCTGGCCATTGCGGGGATTGCGTTCATGCAGGCGCTAACCCATACGACGGTCGCCAACACCATGTTCACGCTGAGCGCGATACCTTTCATCACTGCCGGCCTGGCACGACTGTTTCTGAAGGAGGGTCTGTCCGTCGTGACCATTGTTGCCATGGTCGCCGCGGCATTGGGCATAATCGTTATGGTCATGGATGGCGCTGGAGCAGGCTCAGCCTACGGCAATGCGATGGCGCTTATAACAGCCACCAGTTTTTCCGCTTTTGCGGTCATTGTCCGCGCCAACCGTCACGTGAATATGCTGCCCGCCTTGTTGATGTCGGGCGTATTTGTGGCGGTGGTGGCTTTTGTTGCCAGCCTCGATGCACTTCAGGTCACGCTGAACGATTTCTTACTATGCATGTTGTGGGGTGGTGTGATGGCCGGTATCGGCAACGGCATGTTCATTGTTGCCTCGCGTCATTTGGTGGCAGCAGAGCTCACCCTTTTCATGCTACTGGAATTCGCGCTCAGCCCGCTATGGGTGTGGATGTTTGTCGGCGAGACACCGACGAGTTGGGCGCTCGTCGGTGGCAGCATAGTAATCTCGTCGGTCGCGATACGCGCGCTTATCGAACTGCGCGGGTTCAGCCGCCCGATACGGCGGGGACGGCCGAGTCCATCTTAGTTTTCGCCGGTGCCGGTGCCCCTCCCCTGCCCAACCCCCGAATTTTGCCGTCAGGGGTGGTAGGGACGGGGGCGCAGGCTGAAACTGATTACGCTATTGAGACGCGCCCTGTCCTTTCTCGACAGCATTCACGAGACAGGCCATGTTGCCGTACGGGTGTTTGTTTTCGTGCATCAGCTGATGGGCGTGGCCGATCTCGTCGAAAGTGAAAGTGCCGGATAGGCAGGGGTCGACCTTCTTGGCGATGACCAGGTCGTTGACGGCCTTGGCTTGGTCATCATTGGCCAAGTGTGACCCCTGGAAGCGCTTTTGCATCATCCAATGATAGCGCAGGTCCATGGTTACGTTGTAGCCGGTGGTACCGGCGCAGATCACTGTCATGCCTCCGAGATCGCAAACAAAGGCCGAGGTCGGTAGGGTGGCTTCGCCGGGGTGTTCAAAGACAATGCGCGGGTTCTTGCGCTCACCGAGTGCATCCCATATTGCCTTGCCGAAGGCGCGAGCACCGCCCATCCAGTCGCGCCACTCCTTTGAATTGGTGTCAGGCATCACGCCCCAGTGGTCGAACTCTCTACGGTTGATAACACCAACAGCGCCCTTATCGAGGCAGAACTGGCGCTTGTCGTCTTCCGAGACGACGGCAATCGGTTTTCCTCCAAGAGAGGAAACGATCTGCAGGGCCATGGCGCCGAGGCCGCCGGCGGCGCCCCAGACAAGCACTGCATCACCCTCCTCGACAGTATTCGGCGGCCAACCCATAAGCATGCGATAGGCGGTTGATGCGCAAAGAAGGTAACAGGCCGCCTCTTCCCAGGTCAGGTGCTTGGGCTTGGGTTGGCACTGGTGTGACTGGGCGCGGGCGAACTGGCAATAGGAGCCGTAGTTGGTCTGGTAGCCCCAGATGCGCACAGATGGTGCCAGCATCGGGTCCTTACCGGACAGCACCCAAGGATCATCGGGCTCCCACCAGCCGGAGTGTATCACAACCTCATCCCCGATCTTGACATTGTCGACTTCGGACCCGACGGCCCAGATGATGCCGGAGGCATCAGAACCACCGGCGTGGAAGTCTTCGGGTTCGCCCTTTTTCTGTCGATCGGCAATGACGTCGACGGGAATTCCAAGTGCCGCCCAGACGTTGTTGTAGTTGATGCCTGTCGCCATGACGTAAACCAGGACGTCCTTGGGGCCAAGTTCCGGCACCGGCAGTACTTCGCGCTGCCAGGCATCCTTGGGCTCGCCAAAGCGGTCCTGGCGCACGGCAAAGGCGTGCATCTTTTCCGGCACGACGCCGAGTTCGGGCTTTTCGCCCAGCGCCACCAGTTCGGGGCGGTTGCTGGTATCCGACATGGGTAGACTCCTGT
>JAEKFU010000046.1 GCA_016522385.1 Pseudomonadota bacterium | reverse complement strand
GCTTTGGGACTGCTCGCTCCGGTTCGGGCGCTGGCGCTCGAGCCCGTGGACGAATTTGGAGACAACCCGGGTCAACTCGACATGTACCTCCATCGGCCTGACGACGTCGAGGCCAATCTTCCGCTCGTTGTCGCGCTCCATGGCTGCCGCCAGACGGCGGGGGATTTCGACAACGAGACCGGCCTCGTGGCCCTGGCCGAGGCGACCCCCTTCGTGCTGCTCCTGCCGCAGCAACGTGCTGGCAATATGACGCTCGGCTGTTTCCGCTGGTATGATCCTGATGACAACCGGCCAGGCCGGGGCGAGAGCGCATCCATCGCGGCGATGATCGACGCGGCAATCGACCGCCACGCTGTCGACCCGAAGCGCGTCTTCGTTCTCGGCTTGTCGGCCGGAGGCGCAATGACCGCGGTGCTGCTTGCGAACTATCCTGATCGTTTTGCTGGCGGGGCAGTGATTGCGGGAACGCCGTTTGACTGCAATCGGCCCGCAGGCTGGTTCGACTGGGTATGGTGGTACTGGCACAACTTGCGTCTGTTTGGCTTCGACGGGGCGGATGCCAGTTATGCCTGTGGGATTCGAGGCGGCAGCACAACCGATCGCAGCGCCGCCGAGTGGGGTGGTTTCGTGCGTGCCGTCGCCGGTTCGACACCCGAGACTTGGCCGCTTGTCTCCATTTGGCATGGCGATGACGACGGCACCGTGGATCCGGACAACCTGCGAGAGTCGGTCGAGCAGTGGACCGATGTTCACGGCATCGACGCGGTGGCGGACGCCCGTGAGACCGTCGGCCGCGCCACCCGTCAGATATACCAGGATGCAACCGGAAACGCGCGCGTCGAGGCCTGGACCATCGAAGGCTTCCCACATGCCGTCCCGATCGACCCGGATGGCGATCCTGCGACCTGCGGCGTGCTGGCGGACTTCATGACGGATGCAAATCTCTGCGCTGTGCGGCGCATCGCGGCGTTCTGGCAGCTTGCGCAGTGAAACAGTGCGTTTGGTACTCACGGCAAACTATTCCCGCTCGGCTTATGTCCGCTTGTGCACTCTTGACCGACGGAATTTCGAGGGCTGAGAGGGGTGAATATGACCCAAATCGGTCATCATAGGAGCTGGCAAATCGTTCGCGCAAAAGCGCTCCCGATTACATCGCCAGGCTCTAGAAGCTGGCCTCCAGGCGGCTGTTGACGAGGATTTCGGCAACGGCCGCTTCGTTGGGCAAGCTCAGCGAGTAGGCTACGGTTTCGGCGATCGTGTCGGGGTCGATCTTGAACTGGCCTTCGGATGGCTCGATGTCGGCGACCATTCTCGTCTCGACCAGCCCGGGACAGATCGCTGTAGCGCGAACACCATCCGCCCAGCCGTCGTGCCGGATGGCATGGGTCAGTGTAAGGGCCGCGAACTTCGAAGCGGAATAACCAAGCATTGAGCCGCTCAGCAACCGCTTTCCAGACAGAGAGACGATGTTCACCACCCGTCCATGTCCTGAGGACCGCAAGGCCGGCATGCTGGCCCGCGTCAGGCGGAGCGGACCCTTGAAGTTCACCTCCCACATGGTGTCGAAATCGGCCTCGTCGCCATCTTCGAGCCCGGCGGTGATCGCGACGCCGGCGTTCAACACAATACCGTCGATACGCCCGAAATTCTGCAGCACATCGGCGGCCCAGGCGCTCGACGTTTCCGGCTCGGTCGCGTCCCACCTGGCGACATGTAGGTTGGCTTCGAAATCCGCTCGCTCGATCGCATCCGGATCGCGGGCGCCGAGGCTCAATCTGTACCCCTTGGCCGCCAGCAGTCTCGCGGTTGCCCGTCCGATTCCACGATTTGCGCCGGAAATCAGAATGACCCGTCCGTCTGGCGATAGCATGGCGTCCTCCTCCTTTGAAGCCCATCCAACCGCAGTTTATGGCACTTTATGAAGTCTGTCGCCCTTCTGAGCCGTCCGCGTGTGCCCCAAAATGCGCCAACGATCCTTTCAAATTGTACGCCGCCAACCACGTTCGGCTTGACTTTCATGTCACACGAAGTACTTCACCGCGTGGCGTATTGGCGGACCATGTGTCCACCATCGATATCGAGAACCAAACCGGTGACGTAACCGTTCGTCATCAGGAAAAGCGCGGCATCAGCGATTTCGACGGTTTCGCCGACCCGACCAACCGGGAGCGATTCGCCGGTGGATGTGTACATCGCCTCACGCGCCTGCGGGTCCATCCCGGCATAGGCATCTGAGCGGACCATGCCCGGCGAACAGCAATTGACGCGTGTATCGGGACCGAGCTCAAGGGCCATACGCCTGACAAGACTTTCAACCGCGCCGTTGACCGCACCAAGTCCGGAACAGTTCATGCCCGGTTTGCGGCTTAGAACGCCGGAAAATAGCGTAATCGACCCGCCGGTGTTCATGTGAGGCAACACCTCCCGGGCTACCACATAGGGCCCGAAGAATTTTGCATCGAACATGGCGCGGACCCTTTGGGTATCGAGGGATTCAAAAGGACCATGCGACGCGCTTGACGCGGAAACCACCAGATGATCGATGCTGCCAAGGCCGCTTGCCCAGGTTTGCACCGCAGTTTCATCGGTCATGTTCACCGGTGCAACGTTCACGCCGCCACCGATCTCACCTGCGACACGCTTCAGCTTTTCAGAGTCACGGCTGGCGATTGTGATGCGAGCGCCGCAGGTATAAGCGCGGCTCGCAACGCTGTGCCCGATGCCGCTGCCACCGCCAACAACAACGACGTGTTTATCGTCAAGCCGGGCAGACAAAGCCGAATGAGTTTTTGATGACATCATAGCAACACGATCCTCGATTTGGACGAATTCGTTTTCGCCACTGTTTTATACCCGAACCCGCTTGGTTATCGAGATCGGTCCTTTCATTGAGCCTAGAGCGTGTCTTTCTCATATGGAATCATTTGACCGCGTTTCTG
>JAEKFU010000018.1 GCA_016522385.1 Pseudomonadota bacterium | reverse complement strand
GTGCAAGTCCATGCCAACGACATTTTGCCAGAGTGATTTGTTCAATTCCCGTCCAGTGCATCGGCATGCCACATGACGTGATCACGCATGAAACTGGCAATGAAGAAATAGGAGTGATCATAACCCGGTTGCATGCGCAGGGTCAGCGGATGATCCGCGGCCTCGCAAGCTTCTCGAAGCAAATGCGGTTTGAGCTGCTCTGAGAGAAAATTGTCCGCATCACCCTGATCAACGAGTATCGGAAGACGTTCGCTGGCATCGGCAATCAGAGCACAGGTATCATAAGCTTTCCACGCTTCGCGATCGTCGCCAATATATCGGCCAAGCGCCTTTTTACCCCACGGGCAGTTCATAGGTGAGACGACGGGCGAGAATGCCGAGACGGAGTTGAAGCGGCCGGGATTCTTTAGGGCAATCGTCAATGCGCCGTGCCCGCCCATCGAATGGCCGGTGATGCCCTGCCTTATCATATCGGCAGGAAAGTTCGCGGCAACCAGACTGGGCAGTTCCTCGGTGATGTAGTCAGCCATGTGATAATGCTGGTTCCAAGGCGATTCGGTGGCGTTGACATAGAACCCTGCACCTAGTCCAAAGTCATAGGCACCATCGGGGTCGTCGGGCACATCGTCGCCACGCGGACTTGTATCGGGAAAGATCAACATCAGGCCGCGCTCTGCCGCATAGGCCTGGGCGCCGGCTTTTACCATCGCATTCTCATGGGTGCAGGTCAGTCCGGACAGATACCATAGGACCGGCACCGGACCGTGTGCTGCCTGAGGCGGCTCGTAAACGGCGAATGTCATTGCTGTTCCGGTGGCTTTGCTGTCGTGTGTATAGACCGCCTGCTTGCCGTCGAAGCATTTGTTTGCCGCTACTTCGTTCAAGGACATGCCAATCACTCCATCTTGATGGTCTGCCGCCGTGCAGTCTAAGTGCTGTTGAGCTTCAGGTTATGGTGCTGGTTTGACGGGATGGGTTCAGATTTACGGGTGTGAGGAGGAAGGACATGCTGGCATATTCGACGACGAACACTCCTGAAGATGGGCCAATACTGTCAAACCAGCACCACAACCAGAATCTCCGCAGACCTTAGAGCAATTTACAGCAGAATGAAATCCGCCGTGTTGTAGGTTTTCACCCCTTGCGATCAGGTGCGTTGACATTGAGTGCACGTTGCAATCGGTCAATAACCCGTTGTAAACGCATTGGGCATACGCTTTGGGTGGAGATGGAACGGAGAGCGTTCCAGCAAAGCTTGTTGAGGTGACATGTTAGCGAGAAAGCCCAAACCGTCACCGGATGTACCTTCGCATCCGCTGGACGGCCCGATACCAACGGATTAGGGCAAGACAGAAAACGCAGATTTGCAGCCGCTATGCACCTGTTGACCGCGCCGGCGTGCAAGTCCTTCAGATTCATGGTGGTGCACAGAAATCGCCATTGGCCACCACATTTTTTGGTGACATCTGGGCATTGTGGTGATCTGCTAGCGCTATGCCGGATATCGAACCCAAGACGCAGAGCGGCAGCGACAACCCCACCGTGTCGGCACGCAAACGGGCGGGCCGCAAACGCCGCTCCGACAACAGTTCGACCTCGGGTCGGCTCGCATGGCGTCAGCCGACACGGCACTTCGTGCCGGTCGACCTGATATCACACGATCAACTAGAGGCTATCCACCTTGCCTCGTTGCAGGTTCTTGAAGACTGCGGGCTGGAAATTGTCAATGATGAAGCCTGTGAAATCCTCCGAAAGGCCGGCGCCAAAGTCGATGGACATCATGTGCGCATCGGCGCAGAGATCGTTGAACAAGGCCTGAAGACGGTTCCTGCGCAATTCACCTTCCATGCTCGGAACCCTGCTCATGATCTGATCATCGGTGGTGATCACTTGGCCTTTTCCCCGGTCGGCGGCCCGCCTAATTGCTCCGATATGGATCGTGGCCGCCGGCCCGGGACGTTTGAAGACGCCCAGAACTTCATTCGTTTGTCGCAATATTTCGGCGCGATTCACCTGGCGGGCGGGATCTCGGTCGATGCGCTCGACATCCATGCTTCGGTGCGTCACCTGCATGTTTCCCGTGCCAAGGCAAAGCTGTCCGACAAAGCCCCGTTTGCGTCATCGACCGGGCGTCAGCGACTTTTCGACGGCATAGAATGTGCGCGCATCGCGCGCGGCATCGGCTCGGATCAACTACTAGAAGAGCCGTCGGTGTTCACCGTCATCAATACCAACTCGCCGCTCAAGATCGATGGCCCAATGGCGATGGGGATTATCGAGATGGCACGCCTGAACCAGATCTGTTGCGTGACGCCATTTACGCTCGCAGGCGCCATGGCGCCGGTGACCATGGCCGGCGCACTGGTCGAACAGAATGCCGAAGCGCTGGCCGGTATGGCGCTTGGGCAACTGGTCCGGCCGGGTGCGCCATTCATCTATGGTGGATTTACCTCCAATGTCGATATGAAGTCAGGTGCTCCGGCATTTGGTACACCGGAATATATGAAGGCCTGTCTGGTCGGGGGCCAGCTGACCCGACGCTACAAAGTACCTTATCGGACATCTTCGACCAACGCGGCCAATACTGTGGATGCGCAAGCAGGTTATGAATCGGTTTTTTCATTCTGGGGCGCCATTATGGGCGGCGGCCACCTGATTATGCATTCGGCAGGTTGGATGGAAGGCGGGCTCGTTGCCAGCTACGAGAAATTCGCACTTGATGTGGACCTAGTGCAGATGGTCAGCGAGTTCCTTGTTCCGCTTGAGGTCAATGATGATGCGTTGGGCCTGGAGGCTATCCGGGAGGTTGGTCCTGGCGGTCATTTCTTTGGCTGTCAACATACGCTGAGCCGCTATAGCACAGCCTTTTACGCGCCGATAATCTCTGACTGGCGCAACTTTGAACAGTGGCAGGCGGACGGATCGCCGACGGCCATGGATAAGGCGAACAGGGTCTGGAAACAGGCTTTGGCTGACTACCGTGAACCTGACATGGATCCAGCGATCGCCGAAGAACTCGACAGTTTTGTCGATCGAAGAATAGCCGAGGGCGGACAACCGACAGACTTTTGATGGCCTGGGGTGTGTTTGGGAGTCAGTCTATGGCGCTGGTTTGACAGGATTAATTCAGATTTGGGGTGTGAGGAGGAATGACACGCCAGCACCATAACCTGAATTCCAAACAGACCTCAAAGCGTTTCAGATGACCCCATCGGAAACCGCGGTGCTTTAGTTCAGGAACTGCGCGGTCACTTCGATGTAATCATGGATCCGCTGGTGATCCTTGTAGATGTGGACCTTGTGCCGATTTCGACCTGCCGGCTCGCCGGTAATATGTTCCAGGATGATACGCCAATTATTGATCGGGGTCTGCAATTCCTCAGCTAAAACCGTGCGATTTCCGTTGAGGTACATGGCATTTAGGATGCCGAGTTTCATGTTGAGGTCCGGTGCTGGCAGGTCGATGAAATTCTGCTCCTTGTCCTGCAAACGGGTGATCTCGGGGTAGGGGCCCTCATCGGATTGGATGATGAACAGCAACTTTCGGCCGGATCCCGAGCGACGTTGCATCTGGCGATCGAAGACTTCGAGAATGGCATCGTTGAAGTAGCGCAAATAGTCAGCATAGGCTGTCTTCAGCTGCGCATAGGTTACGCCTGGCACTGGATAATCGATACTGGCCGGCAGGCAATTGCCATTTCGGTCCGCAACGATCGGTGTGTGTGGAATCGTCATATGGGTCATCACAAACACCGGTGAGGTTGTGTTGCCGACACGGCTGAGCCAATCGAGCTTGTGCTTGATGCGTTTGCACTCCGTCGCACCGGCTGCAACCGCTGCAAAGCCTGGAATTTCACGCAAGGGTGTACCGCGCCACAGAACGTGTTCCAATTCTGACAATGAGACGCGATTTATCTCCATCAAGATGTCGGTGCCGAAGTTCTCGTCGGCATTTCTGTTGAACCGGCTAGCATCCCACCAGCTGCCGGCATTGATGAATCGATAGCCCAGGGAGCGCATCGCACGCTGCGCCTCGCTGTTTTCGATAGCGGAATAAAGCGGCTGTAGTCGACCTGTTTGCCTTCCATACAATTCAGCGAACGGTTCCAGGTATCCACTATTGGCGGTCGAGGACATCGAATGCGCGGTGGTCGGATAGTTGGCCCGCCCATTGGCATGGAACACAAAGCCGCGTTGCTGCAACCGGTCATAAAACCCGGCGTTGTCGAGATTGTAGGCGGCCTTCAGCGTGTCTGCCGACGCATACCGGTCAGGTACGATGTAGATCACGTCCGGCAGGCTTTTGGCGGCGTCCTTCGGCGGATTGATATTGCGGGCGTAATCTGCAAAGTCCGGTGC
>JAEKFU010000014.1 GCA_016522385.1 Pseudomonadota bacterium | reverse complement strand
GACTCATTGAGCGCAGGTTGTCCACATAGCCGAACATGTTGGCCAACGGCACCATCGCGTTGACAACTTGCGCGTTGCCGCGCGCATCAGTACCGGCAATCTGACCGCGTCGCGAATTCAGATCACCGATCACACCGCCGAGATATTCCTCTGGCGACGTCACCTCAACCTTCATGATCGGCTCGAGCAGCACAGAGCCTGCCTTCTGCAGCGCTTCACGCATTGCGGAGCGGCCAGCGATCTCAAAGGCGACTGCCGACGAGTCGACTTCGTGATAAGCGCCGTCGGAAAGGGTGGCCTTGACATCAACCACGGGAAAACCGGCAATGACGCCTGCACCCATTATCGAAGCCATGCCCTTTTCCACTGCTGGAATGTATTCCTTAGGCACGTTGCCGCCGACGACGGTGCTCTCGAACTCAAAACCAGATCCCTTCTCGCCAGGCTCAAGGGTTACTTTGATGCGGGCAAACTGACCCGAACCGCCAGACTGCTTCTTGTGCGTGTAATCAACTTCGCAATCCTTGGTGATAGTCTCGCGATAGGCAACCTGGGGCTCGCCGACATTTACATCGATCTTGTGCTGACGGCGCAGGATGTCGACCTTGATGTCGAGATGTAATTCACCCATGCCCTGGATGATGGTTTGGCCGGATTCCTGGTCCGTCGAAACATAAAAGGAAGGATCTTCATTCGCCAGTTTGGCCAACGACATGCCCATTTTTTCCTGATCGCCCTTGCTCCTGGGTTCAATCGACTTGGCAATCACTGGGTCTGGAAATTCCATGCGCTCAAGAATGACCGGTTTTGCCATGTCGCAAATCGTGTCGCCGGTGCGGGCCTCCTTCAGACCGACAAGCGCGATGATGTCACCTGCATAGGCCTCCGAGATCTCCTCGCGGCTGTTCGCGTGCATCAACACCATACGGCCGATGCGATCGGTCTTGCCACGCGTCGAGTTGAGCACCGTCGAACCCTTGGTGACCTTGCCGGAATATATCCGCGCAAATGTAAGCACGCCGTACGGGTCGTCCATCAGCTTGAAAGCAAGCATCGCCATCGGCTCCTCGTCGGCTGATTTTCGAACGGTTTCTTCGTCTGTCTTGGTGTCGATGGCCTTGATCGCCGGCACGTCGATCGGCGCCGGAAGATAGTCGACGACCGCATCAAGCAATGGCTGCACACCCTTGTTCTTAAAGGCAGAGCCGCACAGAACCGGGAAGAACTCGCTGCTCAACACCGCCTTGCGGATCAGTGCCTTGAGCGTTTCCTGACTTGGCTCCTCGCCGCCAAGGTAGGATTCCATGACATCTTCGTCCAGCTCAACACAGGCCTCGACGAGCACGACACGTGCAGCTTCCGCCTTATCCAGCAATTCGGCGGGGATATCTTCTTCAAAGAACTCCGCCCCGAGTGTCTCTTCCTTCCAGATGACCGCCTTCATCCGCACCAGGTCAATAACACCTTGGAAGTCGTCCTCTGCACCGATCGGCAGTTGAATGGCCACAGGACGGGCACCCAGTCTTTCCTTGATGTCACGCAGGCACTGGTCAAAATCCGCGCCAATCTTGTCCATCTTGTTGCAGAACACGATGCGCGGTACGGAATACTTGTCACCCTGTCGCCAAACCGTTTCGGTCTGCGGCTCTACGCCGGCGTTGGAATCGAGCACGCACACAGCGCCATCCAGCACCCTGAGCGAGCGCTCAACTTCGATAGTGAAATCAACGTGGCCGGGCGTGTCGATAATGTTCAACCGCTTGTCGTCCCAGAACGTCGTAGTGGCGGCAGAAGTAATGGTGATACCCCGCTCCTGTTCCTGTTCCATGAAATCCATGGTGGCAGCGCCATCGTGCACTTCGCCGAGTTTGTGGCTCTTACCGGAATAGAACAGGATACGCTCGGTAACTGTCGTCTTGCCGGCATCAATGTGCACCATGATGCCGAAGTTGCGGTAGTCTTCGAGTTTGTGAGAGCGCGGCATGGGATCAATCTCCGTAATGGGTTACCATCGATAGTGCGAGAACGCGCGGTTCGCCTCTGCCATACGATGGGTATCCTCCCGCTTTTTCACGGCCGTCCCTCTATTGTTCGCAGCGTCCATGAGTTCGCCGGACAAACGGTCGACCATTGTTGTTTCATTGCGTCCGCGTGCCGCCGTGATCAACCACCTGATCGCCAATGCCTGGCGCCGGTCGGCACGCACTTCCACCGGCACCTGATAGGTCGCGCCGCCCACGCGGCGCGAGCGAACCTCAATGGCCGGGCTGACATTCTCAAGGGCCTGATGGAAGACCCCCAATGGGTCCTGCTTGGCCTTGTCTTCAATACGGTCAAAAGCGCCATAAACGATACCTTCAGCAACCGACTTCTTGCCGTCGATCATCAGGTTGTTCATGAACTTCGAGACAACCACATCGTCGAATTTTGGATCCGGATTGATGGTGCGCTTTTCTGCACGATGGCGTCGGGACATATTGGTTTAACCTCTTGATAAACCGATCATTTCGGGCGCTTAGCACCGTACTTCGAACGGCGCTGACGGCGGTTGGAAACACCTTGCGTGTCAAGCACGCCGCGAATGATGTGATAGCGAACACCCGGAAGGTCCTTCACACGTCCACCGCGGATCATCACCACCGAGTGCTCTTGAAGATTGTGGCCCTCACCTGGAATATAGCTAGTGACCTCAAATCCGTTCGTCAGGCGAACGCGCGCTACTTTGCGAAGTGCCGAGTTCGGCTTCTTCGGTGTGGTCGTGTAGACGCGGGTACATACGCCGCGCTTCTGAGGACAAGCCTGCATCGCCGGGACCTTGTTGCGCTTAACCGGAGAAATGCGAGGCTTGCGGATGAGCTGGTTAATTGTCGGCATCTCGACTTTGCTCTTTCAAATCTTTTGTCAATCCCAATTGAGCCGTGGTCTCCACGCCGGGTTGCCGGAGCGATGACACAAACAAACGCGCTGAGGCATCCGGCTCAACCGATGCTCACCGCTTCCCAAAACCAGAGGACCGCACAGCAATACAGCCATGAGGTCATGTCCTGATCTTCTTTTGCTGGCTTTCCGGCAACGTTTAAACGCGCCAGGACGTTTACTGCTTGCCACCCGAAAGTCGGCGCGAACATACTCACGCAGCTGACACTCGTCAACCCCCGCTCAGACGAATTTTTGCGATTACAAAGGCAAATCCTAACGGTCTTTCCCGCTTGCCATCGCCACAATTCCGCAACCGCCGCATCCGCAGTAATGTGCGGCTTTTCCGTTTCCAACGGGGCCGCCCAACAAAATATAAACCCCCTTTTGGCCCAATCTCGTCATACCGTCGCCGCGTCTTTAAGGCAACCTGCCGGTACGGGCGGACTGTGGTGAGTAGTGATAGGAGATGCGAGCATGAGCAAACCTATGCGCAGCTGGTGGCATGAACTCAATACCTGGGATCCGGAATCAGCGATTGAGTTTTACACCCGCACGTTGGGTTGGGAATTTGAGGACACAGATTTGCCAGACGGCAGCCATTATTGGATTGCAACCAAGGACGGCGCGCCGGTCGGCGGAATATTTGGCCTGACCGAGCCGGATTACAACGGCATACCATCACACTGGATGACCTATATGACGGTTGATGACATCAACCAGGCAGAAAAAGCCACGTCGTATGCAGGTGGCGAAATCACTCGCCCCTCGACCAAGATTCCCGG
Source organism: Pseudomonadota bacterium (assembly GCA_016522385.1). GTDB lineage: Bacteria > Pseudomonadota > Alphaproteobacteria > Rhizobiales > Aestuariivirgaceae > JABDJG01. The sequence goes on along the minus strand of JAEKFU010000014.1, from coordinate 12,471 downwards.
CGTTGGCAAACTCGCCGTTGTAACGGACGCCTCCGGCGCATTGATTGGACTAATCCAACCGGATCCCAATCACGCGTTGGCGGATGTCGCAACGACACATTAGTTCATTTCCCAGATGCAAAAGGTCCGCGGGAGCATTGCTCCCGCGGACCTTGTCTTGCGTAAACTGATAGGACGGGCGAGACTATTCTGCCGCTGGCAGCGCAGTGTCTTCGGATTTGGCCTGTTCCTCCAGGATCAGCGTGTCACGCTTGTCAGCAACTTGCTTGAAGCGAGACAGCATGCCGCCGGTGCCGGCCGGGATCAAGCGGCCCACGATAACGTTTTCCTTGAGACCTTCCAGCGTATCGGCCTTGCCGTTTACAGCGGCATCGGTCAGCACACGCGTTGTCTCCTGAAACGAAGCTGCCGAAATAAAGCTACGCGTCTGCAGACTGGCTTTGGTTATGCCGAGCAACACTGGAACAGCGGTGGCAGGTTCCTTGCCCTCCTCCAAAAGCCGCTCATTGATCTCGTCGAACTCGATGCGGTCCAGCTGTTCGCCCGACAGCAGTGATGAGCCACCCGAGTTGGTGACTTCAACCTTCTGCAGCATCTGACGCACTATCACTTCAATATGTTTGTCGTTGATGCCGACGCCCTGCAGGCGATAGACCTCCTGGATTTCATTCACCAGATATGACGCTAGCTCCTCAACGCCCTTGATCGCGAGAATGTCATGCGGCGCTGGATGGCCATCGAGCAGATACTCGCCCTTTTCAATGAAGTCGCCTTCCTGCACCGGCAAGTGCTTGCCTTTCGGGATGAGATACTCCGATGGCTCCATCGACTCGTCCTCCGGAACGATCCGAATTCGCCGTTTGTTCTTGTAGTCGCGGCCAAATTCGACACGGCCCGAGATCTCGGCGATGATTGCATGATCTTTCGGTCGCCGAGCCTCGAACAGTTCGGCGACACGCGGCAGACCACCTGTGATGTCGCGGGTCTTGGCACCTTCCAACGGGATGCGCGCCAGCACATCACCGGCCTTGACAGCGGCACCCGGTTCAACCGACAAGATGGCATCGACCGAAAGCAGATAGCGGGCTTCACCGCCCCTTTTCAGCTTGCTCACCGCGCCTTTGCCGTCAGTGATGATCATCGCCGGTTTGAGATCTGCACCACGCGGGCTCGACCGCCAGTCGACTACCACGCGATTGGTGATGCCGGTGGATTCCTCAGTCACTTCGTGTACCGACACACCCTCTACAACATCTTCGAACTGAACCTCTCCATCCACTTCGGTAAGTATCGGCCGGGTGTAGGGATCCCACTCGCACAAACGCATACCACGCTTGACCTTGTCGCCATCATCGACGAACAGCCTCGACCCGTAGGTGAGCTTATGCACCGCACGTTCATTCCCCTGATCGTCTTCGACGACAATCGCCACATTGCGGCCCATGACGATCTTGTTGCCGGTAGAATCGGCGACAATGTCCCTGTTTTTCAGGCGCACCGTGCCTTCGTGGTTGGATTCAACGAACGACTCATCGAGCACCTGTGCGGTGCCGCCGATGTGGAACGTGCGCATCGTCAGCTGCGTACCAGGTTCACCGATCGACTGGGCCGCGATCACACCGACCGCCTCGCCCATGTTAACCGGTGTGCCGCGCGCCAGATCACGTCCATAGCATTTGCAGCAAACGCCGTGCTTGGTTTCGCAGGTCAACACCGAACGGATCCGCATCTCAGGAATGCCGGCCGCTTCCATGAGTTCGACGTGGTCCTCCATGATTTCCTGGCCCTTGGGTACAATCACTTCACCAGTGGCCGGGTTGATGACATCTTCTGCGGACGTCCGGCCGAGCACACGCATGCCAAGCGACACGATAACGTCACCGGCTTCAATCATCGGCCGTGCGGTAATGCTGTTCTCGGTGCCGCAGTCCTCTGCGTTGATAATCGAGTCCTGAGCCACGTCGACCAGCCGGCGGGTCAGATACCCAGAGTTAGCGGTCTTCAGCGCGGTATCCGCAAGACCCTTGCGGGCACCGTGCGTGGAGTTGAAGTATTCCAGAACCGACAGGCCTTCCTTGAAGTTGGAGATGATCGGCGTCTCGATAATCTCACCGGAAGGTTTCGCCATCAGACCGCGCATTCCGGCAAGCTGCTTCATCTGCGCCGGCGAGCCACGCGCACCAGAGTGGGCCATCATGTAGATCGAGTTGACGGGCCGCTCGCGGCCGCTCTCGTCATCGATCTGCACCGAGGAAATTCGCGCCATCATTTCGTCGGCCACCTTGTCGGTGCACTTCGCCCAGGCATCGACCACCTTGTTGTATTTCTCCCCCTGGGTGATCAGCCCGTCGATATATTGCTGCTCATACTCCTTGGCCAAGTCGCGTGTCTCGCCGACCAGCTTTTCCTTGCTGTCCGGGATAACCATATCATCTTTGCCAAACGAGATGCCGGCCTTGAAGGCATGGTGGAAGCCAAGCTGCATGATCTGGTCGCAGAAGATTACCGTCTCTTTTTGACCGCAGTGCCGGTAGACCTCGTCGATCATGTTGGAGATGTCGCGCTTGGTCAAAAGCTTGTTGCACAGGTCAAGTGACACGCCGGGCTGTTTCGGCAACAATTCGCCGATCATCAACCGGCCGGGCGTCGTGTCGAAAACCTTCGACACCAGATTGCCTTCGTCATCGATGTATTTGAAACGGGCCTTGATCTTCGCGTGCAGCGAGACCACACCTGCCTCCAAGGCATGATCTACCTCAGCGACAGATCCGAACAACATGCCTTCGCCAAGCTCGTTCTGGCGCATTTGCGACACATAATAGAGCCCTAGCACGATGTCCTGAGAAGGCACGATGATCGGTTGACCATTGGCCGGATGCAGGATGTTGTTGGTTGACATCATCAGCACACGAGCCTCCAGTTGCGCTTCCAGCGACAGCGGCACATGCACAGCCATCTGGTCACCGTCAAAGTCGGCGTTGAAGGCAGCGCAGACCAGCGGGTGCAGCTGGATGGCTTTGCCCTCGATCAGCACAGGCTCAAACGCCTGAATCCCAAGTCGGTGCAGGGTCGGGGCTCGGTTCAACAGTACTGGATGCTCCCGGATCACTTCATCGAGAATGTCCCAGACTTCCGGCTTTTCCTTTTCGACCAGTTTTTTGGCCTGCTTGACCGTAGACGACAATCCCTTGGCATCAAGCCGCGAGTAGATGAACGGCTTGAACAGCTCGAGAGCCATCTTCTTGGGCAGACCACACTGATGCAGTTTCAACTCCGGCCCGACGACAATAACCGATCGGCCTGAATAGTCGACGCGTTTGCCCAGCAAGTTCTGCCGGAATCGACCCTGTTTGCCCTTAAGCATGTCACTGAGCGATTTAAGGGGCCGCTTGTTAGCACCGGTAATCGTGCGTCCGCGCCGGCCGTTATCGAACAGCGCATCGACCGCTTCTTGCAGCATACGCTTTTCGTTACGGATAATGATGTCCGGCGCGCGCAATTCGATCAGCCGTTTCAAACGGTTGTTGCGGTTGATCACACGGCGGTACAGATCATTGAGGTCCGACGTTGCAAACCGACCGCCATCAAGCGGCACGAGCGGGCGCAATTCCGGCGGGATCACTGGGATCACCGTCAGGATCATCCATTCCGGGCGGTTGCCGGAATCAATGAAAGCCTCGACTACCTTCAGCCGCTTGGCAAGTTTCTTGGGTTTCAGTTCACTGGTCGATTCTGCAATCTCGACCCTGAGATCGTCGCGCAGCTTTTCCAGATCGATACCGGTCAGCAGTTCGCGAACCGCTTCAGCACCAATCCCGGCGGTAAAGCTGTCTTCGCCATATTGGTCTTGCGCCGTCAGGTAATCTTCCTCGTTGAGGAGCTGCAGCGGTTTCATCGGCGTCAGGCCCGGCTCGAGCACGATGTAGCTTTCGAAATACAGAACCCGCTCGATATCCTTCAGCGTCATGTCGAGCAGCAGGCCGATGCGGCTCGGCAGTGATTTCAGGAACCAGATATGGGCGACAGGCGCAGCCAGCTCGACATGGCCCATCCGTTCCCGGCGCACTTTGGCGAGCGTGACCTCGACACCACATTTCTCGCAGATGATGCCCTTGTACTTCATGCGCTTGTACTTGCCGCACAAGCATTCATAGTCTTTGATCGGCCCGAAGATGCGGGCGCAGAACAGTCCGTCCCGCTCCGGCTTGAATGTGCGGTAGTTGATCGTTTCCGGCTTTTTGATCTCACCGAAAGACCACGACAGGATCTTCTCAGGCGAGGCAATGCCGATCCTGATATGATCAAATGTCTGTGGCTGACCGGCCGGACTAAAGACGTTCATGACCTCTTGGTTCATGGTGTTCTCAACTCCTGCTTGCGGACCTTAAGCTGGTCCGCCTGGTGGGTCGGTACTGTCTTAAACAACATAACTGACCTATTAAAATGCGTTGTGATGCCGAGAGCCTATAAACCACTCCCGGCATGAGTCATTCCTGTGTTGACTGCAAATCGACATTGAGACTGAGCGAGCGCATCTCCTTGACGAGCACGTTGAAGCTTTCGGGAATGCCCGCCTCGAACGTGTCATCGCCACGCACAACCGCCTCGTAGACTTTGGTGCGTCCGGCCACATCATCCGACTTGACTGTGAGCATTTCCTGCAGCGTGTAGGCTGCGCCATACGCCTCGAGCGCCCAGACCTCCATTTCGCCGAACCGCTGACCTCCGAACTGTGCCTTGCCACCGAGCGGCTGCTGGGTGACCAAGCTGTACGGTCCAATCGAGCGGGCGTGGATCTTGTCGTCGACCAGGTGATGCAGTTTTAGCATGTAGATGTAACCAACAGTCACTTCGCGGTCGAACGGCTCGCCGGTGCGGCCATCATACAGAATTGTCTGGCCGGAAGCCTTGAGACCGGCTTCCTCAAGCAACACGGCAATATCGTCTTCGTGCGCACCGTCGAAGACCGGTGTGGCGATCGGCACACCATGTGCCAGATTGCCGGCCAGTTCCACAAGTCTGTCATCTTCAAGCGAGGAAACGGTCTCATCCTTCCCGTAGACCTTGGTAATCTGATCTTTCAGCGGCTTGATCTTCTGCGACTGTTGATAGATTTCCAGCATTTCGCCAATTTTCCTGCCCAATCCGGCACAGGCCCAACCGAGATGGGTTTCCAGAATCTGACCGACATTCATACGGCTTGGCACGCCAAGCGGATTGAGCACAATGTCAACCGGCTGACCATCTTCGAGATAAGGCATGTCCTCGTCGGGCACGATCCGCGAAACAACGCCCTTGTTGCCATGCCGGCCTGCCATTTTGTCGCCGGGTTGAATTTTGCGCTTCACCGCGACGAAGACTTTGACCATCTTCATCACGCCAGGCGGCAATTCGTCACCACGCTGCAGTTTCTCGACCTTGTCGAGGAATCGGTCCTCGAGACGTTTCTTCGATTCTTCATACTGCTCGCGCATGGCTTCCAGTTCACCCAGCGCCTTGGCATTGCCGAGCGCGATGTTCCACCACTGGGAACGCGGCACATCATCCAGAATGGCCTGGGTAATCTTGCCTTCCACCTTGTGGCCCTTGGGACCACCGGCGGCGATCTTGCCGATCAGGTAGTCCGACAAGCGGCCATAGGAGTTGCGATCCAGGATCGCCAGTTCGTCATCGCGGTCCTTGGCCAAACGCTCGATCTCCTCGCGTTCGATCGCCAGCGCGCGCTCGTCCTTGTCGACGCCATGCCGGTTGAACACGCGCACTTCCACCACCGTACCGGTGACACCGGGCGGCAGCTTCAAACTGGTGTCGCGAACGTCAGAGGCCTTTTCACCGAAGATCGCCCGCAGCAGCTTTTCTTCCGGCGTCATTGGGCTCTCACCCTTCGGCGTGATCTTGCCAACCAGAATGTCGCCCGGGTTGACCTCTGCACCGATATATACGATGCCGGCTTCATCGAGGTTTTTCAGCGCTTCTTCACCAACATTGGGAATGTCCCGGGTAATCTCCTCCGGGCCCAGCTTGGTATCGCGTGCCATGACGTCGAATTCCTCGATATGGATCGAGGTGAACACGTCATCGCGTACCATGCGCTCCGACAGGAGGATCGAGTCCTCGAAATTGTAGCCGTTCCACGGCATGAACGCGACTAGCACATTCTGGCCGAGCGCCAGATCTCCGAGATCGGTCGACGGGCCATCGGCCACGATATCCCCGGCGACCACCCGGTCACCAACCCGCACCAGCGGACGCTGGTTGATGCAGGTGTTCTGGTTCGAGCGCTGGAATTTTTGCAACGTGTAGATATCGACACCCGACTTGGTCGGATCCGTTTCCTCGGTCGCTCGGATCACGATACGTTTCGCATCGACCTGGTCGACGACACCCGGGCGCCGCGCGGTAATCGCAGCGCCGGAATCGCGGGCAACAACAGCTTCCATGCCGGTACCGACCAGTGGCGCATTGGTGCGCACCAACGGCACCGCTTGACGCTGCATGTTCGAACCCATCAGTGCCCGGTTGGCGTCATCGTTCTCAAGAAACGGGATAAGTGCCGCAGCCACTGAAACCAACTGCTTTGGCGAGACATCGACATAGTCCACCCGGTCGGGCGTCACCACGATGACGTCACCATGATGCCGGCAGGTGACCAGATCATCGGTTAACTTACCTTCCTTGGAAATGGCAACATTGGCCTGGGCCACAAAGTGTTTTGCTTCAGCGATCGCTGACAGATAGACCACATCATCGGTCACCTTGCCCTTCTCGACTTTTCGATAAGGTGTCTCGATGAAGCCGTACTTGTTGACCCGGGCAAAAGTCGCCAGAGAGTTAATAAGTCCGATATTTGGGCCTTCCGGCGTCTCAATCGGACAGATCCGGCCATAGTGCGTCGGATGCACATCACGTACTTCGAACCCGGCCCGCTCGCGGGTCAACCCTCCAGGTCCAAGTGCCGACAAACGCCGCTTGTGGGTAATTTCCGATAACGGGTTGGTCTGGTCCATGAACTGCGACAGCTGCGAGGATCCGAAGAATTCCCGCACCGCCGCGGCAGCCGGCTTGGCGTTGATGAGATCCTGGGGCATCACCGTATCGATCTCGACAGAACTCATCCGCTCCTTGATGGCGCGTTCCATGCGGACCAAGCCCAGGCGGTACTGGTTCTCCATGAGTTCGCCCACCGAGCGCACGCGGCGGTTGCCGAGATGGTCTATGTCGTCGATATCGCCCTTGCCGTCACGCAGTTCGGCGAGATGCTTGACCACAGCCAGGATATCTTCGCTGCGCAAGGTCCGCATCGTATCCGGCGCGTCAAGCTCTAGGCGCATGTTCATCTTCACCCGACCGACAGCTGACAGGTCATAGCGTTCCTCATCAAAGAACAGACCATGGAACAGCGCTTCAGCGGTCTCTCTGGTCGGCGGTTCGCCCGGCCGCATGACACGGTAGATTTCGAGCAGCGCCTGCTCATAATTGCCGGCCTTGTCGACCGAAAGTGTATTGCGGAGATAACCGCCGGTATTGATGTGGTCGATATCCAGCAAGCGAATCTTCGACTGGCCTGCCTCTTTGAGGCCTTCCAAGACCTTCTCATCTATCTCCTGGCCAGCTTCACCATGAATGATACCGGTTTTTGCATCGACCAGCTCATCGGCCAGGTACTGACCGTAAAGGTGCTCATCGGGTACCAGCAGTTCCTTTACCCCATCCTCGGCCAGTTTGCGGGCCAGCCGCGGCGTGATCTTCTTGCCAGCCTCGACCACTACCTTCTTGGATTTGGCATCGATCAGGTCGGAATTAGGTTTTTGACCACGCAGACGATCGGCGTCAAACGGCGTTCTCCAACCACCCTCCTTCGCCTGGGTATAGGTAACCAAACCATAGAAATGATGCAGTATCTGCTCGCTGTCGAGGCCAAGCCCGTACAACAATGTGGTCACCGGCAGCTTGCGGCGACGGTCGATGCGGACATGGATGATGTCCTTGGCGTCGAATTCGAAATCAAGCCATGAGCCGCGGTAAGGAATAATCCGTGCGGCAAACAGCAGCTTGCCGGAAGAGTGGGTCTTGCCCTTGTCGTGATCAAAGAACACGCCCGGCGAGCGATGCATCTGCGAAACGATGACCCGCTCGGTACCGTTGACCACGAACGTGCCGTTGTCGGTCATCAGCGGCATGTCGCCCATATAGACGTCCTGCTCCTTGATGTCTTTGACCGACTTGGCGCCGGTGTCCTGATCGATTTCGAACACGATCAGGCGTAATGTGACCTTGAGTGGCGCCGAATAGGTCATGCCGCGCTGCTGGCACTCCTCGACATCGTACTTCGGTGGCTCGAATTCGTAGCTGACAAATTCCAGCATTGCCTGGCCAGTGAAGTCGGAGATCGGAAACACCGACTTGAAGACCGCCTGCAGGCCCTCATTCAACCGACCGCCGTCAGGCTCGCTAACCTGCAAAAACTGATCGTAGGACTCCTTTTGGACTTCGATCAGATTCGGCATCTGGGCGACTTCTTCAATACTGCCGAAAAACTTGCGAACCCGCTTGCGACCTATGAATGTCTGCGACATGTTTTATCCTTCGTCATGGAAACGCTACAAATCACGCTTCCAATTCTTGCTGCCCGATGGCCGTTGATCAGCCTTTGCGCAAATCTGCCCGTATCATCAATCAACGCACGAAACTTCAAGATGCGCCCGGGGCAAACAGAGCCCGGACGCAGTCTTAATGTGTAGAAACCTACTTCAGCTCGACGGTTGCACCGGCGCCTTCAAGCTTGCCTTTGATCTCCTCGGCTTCTTCCTTGGTGACGCCTTCCTTAACCGGCTTGGGCGCACCCTCGACCAAATCCTTGGCTTCCTTCAGACCAAGTCCGGTTATGCCGCGCACCTCCTTGATGACTTCGATCTTCTTCTCACCAAAAGAGGCCAGAACGACGTCGAACTCGGTCTTTTCTTCAACCGCTTCGCCGCCGCCGGCACCCGGTGCCGCAGCGGCCGCGACAGCCACTGGCGCGGCCGCTGACACGCCCCACTTTTCTTCCAGCATTTTCGAAAGCTCTGCAGCTTCCAGCACAGTCAGGCCGGAAAGCTCATCTGCAATTTTCTCTAGGTTAGCCATGTTTCACTTCTCTTTCTTCAATCAGTTTGAACCTAAGTTGACAAATCGGGCCGTCATGCAGCCTCGTCCTTGGAGGCATAGGCGCCAACAACCCGTGCAACTTGACCAGCCGGTGCCTGCATGATGCCCGCAATGCGAGTAGCAGGTGTGTTGATCATGCCCACGAGCTTGGCTCTGAGCTCATCAAGCGATGGAAGCTCAGCCAGCGCCTTGACGCCACTAACATCGAGCGTTGTCGTACCGAGCGATCCGCCAAGAATGACAAGCTTTTCATTCTTCTTGGCGAAGTCGGCAGCAATTTTCGGTGCTGCAACGGGATCGTCTGAATACATCAGAACGGTCGGGCCTACGAACAGCTCCCTGATCCCTTCAGCGTCAGTGCCTTCAAGAGCAAGCTTCGTTAGGCGGTTCTTGGTCACTTTGACACAAGCGCCCGCCTCAGCCATCCGCCCCCGCAGATCGTTCATCTGCGAGACGGTCAGGCCCAGATTGTGGGTCACAACGACGACGCTGGCATTCAAAAACACCTGGTTCAACGTTGCAACGAGCTCTTTTTTTGCAGCTCTATCCACTTGCTCTCTCCGTTTTGGTCCGATCGCCGGGGCTTCCGGCACTCCAGACCGGTGGACCAACCGCTGCGGCCGAGCGCAACACCAAACCGCTTGTCGGCAGGTGAAACGCGCTCAACTGAAGCGGCGCTCACTTGCCTGTCCCCTCACCGGCCGAAGCCGGTCAGGTTCACGTGAGGTTCAAACCGATCGTCAACCAGGCATCCGCCTGACATCACGATCCGTCGTCACACCCATCTCATGCAGGCTGGGCTTTTAAGCAGGACCATTCGATCCCACGCCTGCAATCTCGGACAGGTCTTTAACTGTCGAAGCGGAATCAAATATTCCAGTTCGACAGTCAACCAATTGAATTCATGCAACGAATCCAACCGGAAAACAATTCACCAGCGTCGCGGCCTACTGCCCCGAAACGCTGGCCAAGTCCACACTCAAGCCAGGCCCCATGGTCGAACTCAAAGAAACCTTTTTCAGATATGTACCCTTTGAGCCGGTCGGCTTGGCTTTGATAACCGCATCGACAAACGCCTTGATATTGTCGACGAGATCGCTTTCCTTGAAGCTGACCTTGCCGACGCCGGCATGAATTATGCCGGCCTTTTCAGCCTTGAACTCAACCGCGCCGCCCTTGGCCGCCGACACGGCGCCCGCCACATCGGGTGTTACTGTGCCGACCTTCGGGTTCGGCATCAGGCCGCGCGGGCCCAGCACCTTACCGAGCCGCCCGACGAGGGGCATCATATCCGGTGAAGCAATGCACCGGTCAAAATTGATCTGGCCCTTTTGGATGGTCTCAACCAGATCCTCTGCTCCGACCACATCGGCACCGGCTGCCTTGGCTTCGTCAGCCTTATCATCCTTTGCGAACACGGCCACCCTGACTGTCTTGCCCGAACCGTTCGGCAGCTGACACACACCACGTACCATCTGGTCGGCATGACGTGGGTCAACCCCCAGGTTCATGGCGATTTCGACCGTCTCGTCGAACTTGGCACTTGCCCGACTTTTGATTTCCTTGACTGCCTCATCGAGCGCAAACAATTTGCTGCGTTCGAGCCCGTCAATTGCTTTTGCAATTCGTTTCGCAACTTTTGCCATCACCGCTACCCCACGACTTCCAGACCCATCGACCGGGCCGAGCCGGCAATGATCTTTGCCGCCTGATCGATATCGCGGGCATTGAGGTCCTGCATTTTCGTCTCCGCGATCTCACGTATCTGGGCCATGCTCACTTGGCCGACCGTTTCGCGACCCGGTTCTTGTGAACCCTTGTCCAGCCTGGCTGCCTTTTTCAGGAAGTAGGACGCCGGCGGCGTCTTCATGTCGAAGGAAAATGACTTGTCCTGATAAACGGTAACCAGCGTTGGGATCGGCGATCCCGGCTCGAAGTTCTGTGAAGCTGCGTTGAACGCCTTGCAGAACTCCATGATGTTCAAACCGCGCTGACCAAGCGCCGGGCCAATCGGCGGCGAAGGGTTCGCCTGTCCTGCCGGCACTTGCAGCTTGATGTAACCTGCAATCTTCTTTGCCATTGTTCTTTCCTCTGCACTACCCTCATGAGGGCATTGTCAGTCTGGTGGTCCGGCCTGTTCCGGCGCATGGCAATGCCGGATGTACCTCCCACCGGTTAAACCGGGTCTTGAAGTCTTCTCGTCCTAAGAGAGCTTCTCGACCTGGCCAAATTCAAGCTCGACGGGCGTCGGGCGGCCGAAAATCGACACAGCCACCTTCAACCGCGCGCGCTCTTCATCGACATCCTCAACAAGCCCGTTGAAGGATGCAAAAGGACCATCGGCAACGCGTACCTGTTCACCGATTTCGTAAACCACCGACGGACGCGGCCGCTCGACGCCCTCCTGCACCTGATGCAGGATGCGCAGCGCCTCTTCCTCGGTAATCGGCATCGGCTTGTTGTCCGTGCCGAGAAAACCCGTCACTTTCGGCGTGTTCTTGATAAGATGATAGGCTTGGTCGGTCATATCCATCTTCACCAAGACGTAGCCAGGAAAAAACCGCCGTTCGCTTGCCACTTTGCGACCCCGGCGCATCTCAACCACTTCCTCAGTCGGCACCAGCACTTCTTCGAAATGATCGGCCAGACCGCTCGCCGCCGCCTGTTCCTTGATCGACTCGGCCACCTTCTTCTCGAAATTCGAGTAAGCGTGCACGATATACCAGCGTTTTGCCATATCCTGTTTCGATCCGCTGTCGCGTTAGGGTTTAGGCCCCGTAGAGCACAAAATTAACAATCCATCTCAGCACAGCATCCACCCCTAGGAAGAACACCGACGCCAACGCCACCATAATCAGCACCATGATCGAGGTGATCAGGGTCTCGCGCCGAGTCGGCCAGGTCACCTTGTTGGTTTCCTGACGAACCTGCTGAATGAATTCGAACGGGTTTGTCTTCTGCTTGGCCATCTTCACTGTTTCCTTGAGCACTGGTCATTCAGTACTCGCACTAGTGGGACTTACGCTTTGCTCTTTCCGTATTTGAGGGGTTTCCGGTCACCTTTGGCAGGGGCGGAGGGTCTCGAACCCCCGACCTGCGGTTTTGGAGACCGCCGCTCTACCAACTGAGCTACACCCCTTTATCAGGTTGCCATGGGTACCAAACGACCTTGATGGGTCCTTCGGCTTCCCGGTTTGGTTACTCGATGATGCTCGACACGACGCCGGCACCCACGGTGCGGCCGCCTTCGCGGATCGCAAAGCGCAGCTTCTCTTCCATCGCGATCGGCACGATCAGATCAACATCAAAACTCACATTGTCGCC
>JAEKFU010000516.1 GCA_016522385.1 Pseudomonadota bacterium | reverse complement strand
GTATTCGATCGCGGATATCGCCATTTGGCCATGGTACGGTGCGCTTGTTCTCAACCGGCTTTATGATGCCGGCGAGTTTCTGGATGCGGGATCGTATGGGCATGTTGTGCGTTGGACGAACGAAATTGCTGAGCGCGAGGCGGTCAAGCGCGGCCGTATGGTCAATCGAACCTGGGGGGAGCCTGCAGAGCAGCTTCACGAACGCCATGATGCGAGCGATTTTGAGCTCCAGACGCAGGACAAGCTCTGAACGCTGCCTGCGCATTGTAGAGTTCATACGTCGATATCGGCACTACAGGGTAGGAAGGATTCATCGTTGACCACCCCACATACCATTTTCAGATCAGCCACATGAGCAATTCGGGGAACTAGATGGATCAAAATTCTGACAAACCTGAGGGCGAATTGACCACTCGCACATTGGCGATGCCAAGTGATGCCAATCCAAGTGGTGACATCTTTGGCGGCTGGGTGTTGTCTCAAATGGATATTGCCGGGGGCATTGCCGCAGGCCAACGCGCGAAAGGTCGAGTGGCGACTGTTGCAGTCAATGCCATGAGCTTCATTCGCCCTGTCAATGTCGGCGATATCCTTTGTGTCTACGCGCAGATTGAACGCGTCGGACGTACTTCGATATCGGTTCGCCTGGAGGCCTGGGCACTACGAGGCCGAATTGGTGAACGCGTGAAAGTGACGGAGGGCGTCTTCACATTCGTTTCCATAGGGGATGATGGAAGGCCCAGACCATTACCCTGACATCACTTCATAGACCCTGATGCTCGATATGTACGGATTGCTTTGCGCTATCTTCTCTGCGTCATCGAGGCTGTCGGCGCTTATGATTGAAAAGCCAGTGATAGAGTCGAGTTCCAGTGGCAAATCCTTCGTTCCAGCTTTCGAGATTTCTCGGCCACGAGGGAAGTGGCCCATGTCGATTGTCCTGTCTTTCGTTGACTCGAGCCACTTGTTCCAGGCTGCCATGATTTCTGGCGTTGGCTTTTCAAACCCGTAGTGCAAAAGAACGAATTTCTTCACTGTGGTCTCCTTCTTTGGGGCTGTTGCGGCAATCGGCTTGTGCACTCACCTTTTGTGACATCGAGCCTTCTATTTCTTCTTCATACGTAGTCCGATCTTACCGCCATTGGCAAACATAGCATCGAACCAGGAACTCTCGCTGTATCGGCGCAGGCCATCGACTCCGTCGGGCATGATGGGAATTGAGCGACGAGTTCCTCGCGGATCAACGCTGACCAGCTCGACAGTTTCAGGTAACAATTTCACAGTGAGATTGCTACAGCGGCAATACCGACGAAAGTCGCCTTCAAGCAGAAATTACCGTTCGGCTTAAATCCGGATTTGCCCCCCAAAGCCAACGCCTGCCCAGGCTTGATGTGGAGTGTAGAATGTCAGTTTATGATTGCGCAGATTTCTCCAATGAATGCTTGTGTGGCTAAAGCCAAATCAGCTAATTCGGTCGAGTACCGCGCGAAACCTGCGAAGCGGTGCGTGATTGCGCATCATGGCTAAGGGCACGGAGAAATGACCGTGATTAGAGATGAACACATTGTCGTTGGGGATGCGCCAATCCTGTATCAATTCCCTGGCACTGTGGAACGGCGTGACATCGTCACACTCACCAAGTACAGAAACAATATTCTCAGGTTCCACTACGGGCGTGCCGGTCGGATCAATGAGCGGCAGATAGAGTTGCACCAGCTCACTGTTCCAACCATTGGCAACGGTCGCTTGCTGAATGCCCCAAATCTGCGCAAGGGCGCCTTCTACCACGGCGTCGTGAATGTGGCCGCAATGGGTGATCAACAACAAGGCGTCGGGCCGAAGGCGCGCGGGCCAATCGTGTGCCTTGGTGGCAATTAGTTGCGCCGTCATGGCACCAAGGCTGCTGCCACCGATGCATACCGGCCCGTTGGTCGCGTTGCGACACCAGTCGATCAATACAGACCATTCACGAGCAGCAGATGTAAACAAGTCGAGCGCACCGATTGGTGCCGTTGCCATGAAGCGTTCTCCTGCATATTGGCCCGGCGGCACTCGGCGGCCATGCCAAGGTGCTTCGGGACGCACGACGCGCATACCCATGGCGACCAGCCCTGCCACTTCGTCAACCAGCCCGCGCCACTTGTCGAACTCGACACAAATACCATGCCCGAATATCAATGTCGGCGGATCGACAACGCCAGCCGGTTCGTAAACTCGTGCAACAACCTGATCGGCCATGCGTGGCGCTGGAGACTTGAAACGCAGCCAATAATTCTGGCCAGAGGGCCCGGCAACGGACCTGGACACGGCGACTTTTGGCATCACTTCGGGGGCTGAGAAAGCACGGGGCAAGTCAGCAGCCAAGGGCCGATAGATCTTTTCCACCGTCTTTGGGCTGGGAATGTTCCAACGAATTGGGGCGACGTTACCAGTCAGTCCCAAGCACATGAAACGCCAACGCTGCATGTTGTAGGTGTTGTTATCAATCAGACGCTTCCTTTCGATGGTTGCGAGCTTGTCAAAACTTACAGGGGCTGCGCCGAAGAACGCGTCCTCCCACCGCGCTTCGCTATCAAGAACATCAAACCGGGCACGTTCGAATCTGTTGAGACGATGCTGCAATCGCCGGGCCAGGCGTGCCTGAGGGTCGATCGGGACTTCGGCGAAATAACGCTCGACGGAGCCTTCTGCGACACTGGCTGCTGCCCACAGACGGGATAAAGGAAAAAACCAGCCCGCAAGCACCTTAAGAGCCATCCGGTCGAACCAAGGCTGCGCAAATAACGAGCCGGCCGGGGTTCTAAGTGCCGCCACTATCAGTTCCTGTGACGACAGCGCCCATTCAGCACGAGAAGTCATAGGGCCGGCACCTCTTTGGCAATCTGCTTGCGCATTTGTGCGATAGAGTTGGCGTAAAACTCCAGCAGCTGGCGGTGGTGCGGTACAGCTGAAAACGACTGGGCATTTGGTCTTGCGATAACCCCGCGCCGTGCTAACAGCGCAAGGCCGTCTTCGATTGCAGCATCTTCGCTACCTTCATCTATTGCGATATGGGCACCGGAATTGCGCAACTCGTCCATCACGGCTCGCGTCCGCGCCACCAATTTTGCTGCCTCAATCGGCCCTTCCTCGGCAAGTAACGCCATCGCAATCGCGGGTACCGGCAGTACCGGCATTATGGCAATGACACGCTCTGTCAGCTCCCAGCCCAAGCGTTCGACAGTTTCAAACAACTGATCCTTGCCAAGCTTTGGGAATTTGACCTTGTTTTGCCTCGCCCATGCTTTGAGCGAAACCGGTTCACCGAAATTCGCGCATGCAGCACCATATCCAGGGGAGTTACCGGTCAACTTGCGCCACATCAGCTTGACTAAGAAACCGCTCGCAGACGCGAGCACAAACAACTTTCCGTGGCCACTGAAGTCGGTGTCCACATTGGCCAATAGTGTCCGTTCCTCGACAACACGATCAAAATTGATTGCCACCGGAACAAACAAAACATCATGCGCTCCTTCGGGATCAAACATCTTTGTGATGTAGCCCAGTAATCCGAGCTTGGGAGGACCGACCTCACCATTCCGCGATAACTGGCCTTGACCGAATATGGCGTGGGGGACGCAGGCTTCGGTAGCCATCTGTACGTAGCGTTCCAGGACCTTGCGATAGAGTGGATCGTGTGTGTTGCGGCGCAGGATGTAGGCTCCGGCCAAGCGCATCACGCTGCGAAACGGCCAAACGCGGCACCATTCCCCGGCACCGTATGAGAGCGCGGCACTACGCGATGCGAGATAGGTCACCAGCAGATAGTCCATGTTGCTACGGTGATTGATGAAGAATACGACCGCGGTATTAGGCGCGACAGGCGCTAGCGCCGCTTTGTGAACGAATCCCGGATGGACCTTATAAATCTTCCGCAAAAAACCGCGTGCCAACCAATAACCGAGACGAAAATAGAAGTATGCGTTGAATGCGGGAACCATCTCACGGGCATAATGGTTTACATCGCTCATCAGTGAAAATCGGCTGACGCCACGGCTGGTCGCCTCGGTCTCAACTGCCTGCATCACCTGGCGGTCATGAGTCAGCCGGTCGATCAGCGCATCACGGCTGCTCAGCTGAAACGTGGGCAGTTCGACCCGCAACTTGGCGTTGACTTCTGTAATTACATTGTTGACCCGACGGCGCACGATCCATCGGAGGCCGGGCAGAAACAGATGGTTTGCCAATGCTACTACAGCCAGTGCTGTAACAATTACAACCAACCAGACAGGAACTGCAATTGTCGACGACATAGCGTTTACCTTCAGCGCGAGAATAGCACTGTCCAGGCTTGTTCCAATCGCAAAAGTCCAGAACACCGGCTGCCTGCCAGACTCGGGTCAGCCGATGGATCAATTGACCACGGCATCGACTTCGCTCCCACTGCGAAACTGCAATTGAGCTAGGAATTGGGCTTGTTCCGATCCGGCAGGTCGTGAAGCCCTGCGGGATGCGATCGCCTGATGGATTGCAGAGTCCGTCTCTTCGAAACAGGCGGGATGGACGCGATGCAAATGGCATGCGGCCTCAGTCGCCATCCGTTTCGGCTTACGTTCCTACAAACTCGTTGATAGCCTTTGCCAAGGCGTTCCAGTCAGTGAACTCATGGTCACTTTCTGGGTCGTCCAGATCCCTGTTTTCCAGCACGACATGCTCAAGTATGTGCTCTTTGTAGTAACCGTAGGCATCATGTCGTACGGCTCCTGAGACGAGCAGACTTTGCGCAGGGTGCCAGCCCACGTTGTCAAAGAAAGCTTCTGCGTATCCTTGAGCATCTGCCTGCCCGCCTTCGAACGCGGCGGCCAAGCTGACCGAGATAAACATGGTCGGCTTGGCTTGCAGCCTTTTGCGATTTGCCACGACAAAGATTTCCACGCTTTCCTGATGCCGTTCCTCATGCACTGATCCTGCAACGATGATCTTGTCGAACGACTCCGGGTGCAGGTCGCCTTGCAGGCCACTTGTATCAAACAGTTTGGCCTCATGACCCAGTGCACGGACCTGTCCCGCAATAGTTTCCGCAATCTTTCGTGTCTGTCCCTCAGTTGATCCGTAGGCGATTAAGACCCTCATTAATCCTCTCCTCGCTCAGGCGAGTTTGATGCCTGGCCAGCTACGAGACTATTGAATGGTCTGAACTGTGTCGAGTAGGTCTCAGTTTGAAACTCAAAATCCATGTCTGTTCATGGTGCTAAGCGGCCCCGAGCGACTTCACTAAGATCACGCATCGATCTGACTAGGCGGCCATAGCCCTAGACCGTCTCACGGCGCCAAAGATCCCCTTTGGCCTGTCGCCATTACATGCTTCTTGCCCCCGTTGAGTGCCCAGAACAGTGGGAAAAAAATTCTTTAACCAATCGAGCGACGTCGCGTGGTTCAGGTCGGGGCAAGTTTGCGAAAACATCGCTCGGCTGATCCCTGACGCTTTGCCGCCTCAAACGCGATTCCCGATGATCGTGGGCACACAAAAATCGCGCGAAACTTAGTTCCGCGCGATTCTCAAACCGGAAAGGTCGGACTGATCAAAAGCGCCAGCGAATGCCACCCAGTACCGCATGCGATTCGTAATCGGCGTCAGTGCTAACTGCGACGCCGGCGTTCGACGTGAGATCCACGTTATCAACACGGAAATAGCGATATTGCACATCGATCACCCAAGCCGGCGTGATCTCATAGCCGACACCGCCGATGAACTGATAGGCAAATCGTGTGTCGTCGTCGTCCAAGACAGTCCCAACGGCTGTTGCGCTGTGACCGTCGAAGTCCACGTTGGCCGCGCCGATGCCGCCACCGGCAAAAACTGTGAACGGGCTGTTCAAATGAAGATCAAAAAGCACATTGACCATGCCGGCGAACGCCGAGGTGTCGCCGTCCGAGCCTGCGAGAGCTGCTCCGGCAACCGAATGCACGTCGATATCGTTCTCGCGATAACTGAGTTCACCCTCAAGACGCACACCGAAGGGGCCACCGGCAAACGCACCAAAATCATAGCCGAAAGCGCCGCCCACAAGGAAGCCGGTGTCATAGTCGTTGTTCACACTGACCGGTCCGCCGCCAACGTCTATCAAAAAATCAGTGTCTTCGAGCCAATTGGCCCCGCCGAAGGCGCTTACATAAAAGCCGCCTGGTGCGGCAGCCGGCGGCGGAGCGGCCAAATCCAAATCAGCCGCCCAAGCAGTGCTTGCTGAAACTCCTAGCAGCAGCGCCGTCGCGGACACAGTGGTCACGAGTGTGTTTTTCATTGATAATTCCCCCTTACAATTGCAGATCACACGTCACCTTCAACAGATGACCGAGTGCGTAAAACATCTCAAAGAATTAATGCGATGACACTCGTGTTCGAAATGTGTCGAAACCAGGACGTTGACAGTATCCACGAAGCATTTAGCGGATCCTGTGGCAAAATTATCGCTTAGAATTAATACGAAAGTTGTATTGGTGCGAATGTAATAGCTAGGTTTCGGGACTTCCTCATCGGACAGGTCGGAATGCTCAGAGTGTACGCGTCGGTCCACTTCCATTGGTGCAGTCGATTCTCATGGACCTTGAGGGAAAGAATATCCCTATGCGGTCCTAGCTCAAATGGTTTTGCAATGATCGGCAAAGCGCGTCGCCGGCTTGTTGGTCAACATCAAGATGTGTGACGATCCTTATGCGCCGTTTTCCAAAGGCGCCGATGCTGATCCCGTCGCTTTCGCACAAACCTACAAGCTCAGTTGCCTCCGGGGCCTCTGGCACAAGATCGAAAATCACGATGTTGGTATCTACAGGCAGCATGTTCGCAACTTTGGGGAGTCGTGCGATCCTTTCAGCAATGGACTTGGCCAAGGCGTGATCATCTGCCAGTCGTTCAACATGATGATCCAGCGCATACAGACACATCGCGGCGAGCACCCCGGATTGACGCATGGCGCCGCCCAACTGCTGCTTGATCACCCAAGCGCGCTCGATGAATTCATGCGATCCGGCCAGCACTGCTCCCACTGGCGCACCCAAGCCCTTGCTGAAATCGATCCAGCATGAATCATAGCCCCTGACCCACTCACTAGCTGATTTGCCGCTTTCGATCACAGCATTCATCAGGCGTGCGCCGTCCATGTGTGTGGCCAAACCTGCATCCCTTGCAGCGTCCGACACGGCCGTTATCTGGTCCAGCGGCCAAACGTATCCACCGGCCATGTTGGCGGTCTGTTCAACACAAAGCAGTCGGCTGCGCGGCAGGTAACGGGATACCAGTCTGATT
>JAEKFU010000717.1 GCA_016522385.1 Pseudomonadota bacterium | reverse complement strand
GGTCAAAATGCGCGGGTGCCAGAAAAATCACAGATGCTGCTCGACGGCTCGGTCGATGCCAGCGAACTAGATGCCAGACTGGTGCAGGTATACTACACGACCCGCCTTGCACAGGATGCCGGATTTGCGCTGAGCACGTCCCAGGATGGTGAGGATGTCGTTATATCTGCGCAGATGCGCAGCTCGGTGGCGGCCTAAATCGTATCGATTGAAATCCACACACTAGAACATGATACCAAATGAAACCCCGGCTCAATGAGCCGGGGTTTTTCCCACTTTGCGTGCCCTTGTTCAGGCGCTTTCACGGATCTCGTTGTCGTTATCCATTTCGCGCAGAACGTAGCCACGCCCCCAAACAGTCTCGATAAAATTCTTGCCACCGGCAGCACTGGCTAGTTTCTTACGCAACTTGCAGATGAAGACATCAATAATCTTCAACTCCGGCTCGTCCATGCCGCCATAGAGGTGATTGAGGAACATCTCTTTGGTCAGCGTGGTGCCTTTGCGCAGGCTGAGCAGTTCCAGCATCTGGTATTCTTTGCCGGTCAGATGCACGCGCTGGCCGGCGACTTCAACCGTTTTGGTATCCAGATTGACCTGAAGCTCTCCGGTCGAGATGATCGACTGTGCATGTCCCTTTGAGCGACGCACAATTGCTTGAATTCGCGCGACCAGCTCGTCTTTATGGAACGGCTTGGTCATATAATCATCGGCGCCGAAACCGAGGCCGCGAACTTTGTCTTCAATACCGGCCAAACCGGACAAAATGAGGATCGGTGTACCGACCTTGCTGACCCGCAAAGTCTTGAGGACTTCATAACCGCTCATGTCGGGTAGATTTAGGTCCAGTAAAATAATGTCGTAGTCATATAGTTTGCCCAGATCCACACCTTCCTCGCCTAGGTCGGTCGTGTAGACGTTGAAACCTTCCGATTTCAGCATCAGTTCAATGCTTTGGGCGGTAGCAGAATCATCTTCGATAAGAAGAACCCTCATTAGAATCCCCTCTTAGAGCCAGCCTTCAGAAACTGGTCTATGCTGAGTACCGGTTACGCTTGGTGCACAGCCGATAAATCCATCGGTTAACGCTAAACGTTAAGATACCCTGGCAAAGGTTAACAAAACCTAATTTTGCCAACAAAGAGAGCGACTTCTGACCGTTATTGCATCTTCGACCGTAGGACAAACTGGCTGATATCTCTCTCAAACCAATCATTAACTGACAGCTAATCGGATGCCATGTGACCGCTTGAAACAAGCAATACAATCATGATGAACACTGGCCCCTGGGCATGCGGATCAGAACTCGGAAAACGACATGGCAATACGGCGCGATAAAATTTACTCAGCCTTAAGCCTGACCGTTCATAATGAATCTCGACCGAATCTTCAGCGTAGGTGATTCGATTTGGACTGAAAAGAGGATGGCGACAATTCAAGCGCGATTGCACAGGTTGTTTGTGCGTTCGCGCTGCCGGAACAGCCGGGACCGGTCGGTTGGCATTCTGGTCAATTTATTAGATTAGTGAGTTAGGGGCCGTAGCCATGCGTTCAAAAGATTCCATAGTGCGTTTTCATCGCTTCCAGTTCGAGGAAAAGCAACAGCAAGTCAGCGAGGTTGAGGTGATGATCGGCGAGTTCAATCGCAAGCTCAGTGAACTCGAGCAGCAGATTGAAGCGGAGGAAATCCGCAGCGGCGTTGCAGATCCGACCCACTTCAACTACTCGATGACGGCCAAGTCGCTGCGAAACCGACACGAAAACCTGATCAAGTCGATCGAAGACCTCAATGTTCAGCGCGATGCTATGAAGGTGCTGGCAGATGAGGCCGAGGCTGAACTGCGCAAGGTCGAACTGATTGCAGAGAAAGAGGGTGGCGTTCAGAGCATGCCCGAAATCGAAGCCGTCGACGACTCGGCGCTCGTCACTAGGTAGCCCTTGCCGCGGCTAGCTAGTATCTGGTTGGTCGCGCGAGTAATGCAACCCTAATTGCCCACAAGCACTAGAGCACCATCGGTTCAGATGGAATCATCTGAAACGTGGATCGTCCTCTATCATATTGAAGTCGATCAGGTTTTCTGGTTTTGATGTTTCCATCAAAACCAGACCTGATCTAGATTTTTTGAGCTTTCAGCTTTTCGTAATACGGTCGGGCCTGATCGGCGATGCGCTGGTGGTCTGGGCGCAATTGTACCTTTTCGGTCGGTGGCTGTTGGAAACCGTCTGACCGCCATACGGCATTGTACCAGTGTTTTGCCCATACGCCATCATAGGGTTTGGGGCCCTTTGGCCAGGACAACATCGCTTTGTCGGCGACGATGCCAAGCGCAGCACATAGGGATCGCAAAGTCGTTTCCGGATCGGCGAGAACATCATCGGCATCGACAACCGGTGGTGCCGCGCCAAGCTTGTCGCAGACACTGTCATAGATCTCGGTCTGTTCGACGAAACCAATGTCGCGCAGTGCCACTTCGGCACGCTTCTTAGAATAACTCGCGAGCACGCGTTCCGGAGAACGGATCAGAAAGGCATTATCCAGACCTTGCAACCAACTGCGATCATGTCCGGCCAGCATGTGATGTGTCATATGCTTTTGGTAGTAGACTGGCTTACCAGGATCGGCGCGTGTGCAAAGCTGCACTACCTTGTCCCACTCAGGCTCGCCGTCGGCGATGACTTCATCGTTTAGCGGGTGTGTAACGCCTGCGTTCTTGAGATAAAATGCGTAAAATGGCTCATCCCAGACCGCACAATCTGTCCTGCTGGCAAAAGAATACATCATTGCCGTAGAGATATTGCGAGGTCCCGACCACATGGCGATGCGCTTGATCTGGTCTGCAGGCGTGTTCGTCACAGGCGTGTGGCCTCAGATGTGCAAAGCCTGGCATAGAGATCGCTGAGCCGCTTGGTCATTGGACCTGCTCCTGACCAGTCCTCGTTTTGCCTTAAGGGGTGCGAGATCTTGCGGCCATCGACTTGGCGTACCGGGGTCAGTCCGGCGAAGGTGCCAGTGACAAACGCCTCGTCAGCGCCATATACATCATACAGTGAAAAGGCTTTCTCATAAACCGGGATATCATTGTCGCGGCACAGCCGAACAATGTTGCCGCGCGTGATGCCGGGGATGCAGTACTGTCCGCTCGACGTCCAGACTTCGCCACGGCGCACGATGAAGAAATGCGTTGAATTGCAGGTGGCAACGAACCCATGCGGATCGAGCATCAAGCCTTCGTCGGCGCCGGCCTTGGCGGCCTGAATGCATGCGGTGATACAATTCAGCTTTGAATGCGAGTTGAGCTTTTGATCCTGAACATCCGGGTAACCGCGGCGTACCGAGACCGTGAACAGGCTAATGCCGTCTTTTAGTTTGTCCGCATTGGGCATCTTGTATTCGGGAATGATCACAATAGTGGCCGGTGAGACGGTTACGCGCGGGTCCTGATAGGGTGTTGTCTTGATGCCGCGGGTCACCATCAGACGGATGTGAACGCCATCGCTCATATTGTTGGCATTGAGGCAGGCGAACAGCCGGGACCTCAACTCATCGGGTGAAATCCCGATGTCCATGTCGATCGCCCTGGCGCCTTCATAGAGCCGTTCAAAATGCAGGTTGAGGAACGGCACGCCGCCGTCGTGCATTCGCAAACCTTCCCAAACACCGTCACCCAGGATGAAACCGGAGTCGAAAACTGAAACCTTGGCCTCGTCGCGCTTGAACAGATCGCCGTTGATCGAAATCAGGATGTCCCGATTACGCGGGTCTTCGATGTGATCATGGGTCCCTTGGGCCATGCCGGTTTACCTCGCTAAGGTCTGGATAATTGCGGCATACAGCAAGAGACGCACGCACACAACGAGGTGTGAACCGAAATCGCAAGCACGGCGGGGAGACTGGATTAGGAATACTTGTGACGCTTGTCAGGCGCGATATTGCTGGATACGGGTGGTTCTTAAGCCAGGCAGTCCGTGGCGATCGATTGAACGTTGCCAAGCAAGATATTCTTCCACAGTCAAGGTGTAACGGTTGCAGGCCTCTTCCAGCGACAACAGGCCGCCACGAACGGCAGCAACGACCTCCGCCTTGCGGCGAATGACCCATCTGCGAGTGCCGGGCGGTGGCAGATCAGCAATAGTTAGAGGACTGCCATCGGGCCCGATGACGTAGTTTACACGGGAACGCAACTGACCACTCATTACACAGATACACCTGAACTTACATACTCAAACAGCTGACAATTTATCCCGTCGCGCTTAAGAAAGGTCTAAACAGTTGCAAAGATTTTACAAACGGCAGTATGGATTGTGCGCCAAAACAGGACAGTTGGGCGGCATGAACAGCAATTGGAGCACGCAATTCCGGTTTGCCCGCGGAGAGGAAAACCGATTTCAACGCCCATGGCGAATGATAGGGATTTTGCGGACTAATGCGTTTGGATGAAGATATCCTGCAGGTGGTTCATGAAAGTGTCGGTGTGCCGGGCCCGGCAAATGCGACGCGTATTGTCGCGGCGATGTCGGGCGGCGTCGATTCGTCGGTGGTGGCCGGCTTGCTCAAGCATGCCGGCTATGACGTCATCGGGGTTACGCTGCAGCTCTATGATCACGGCCAGGCAATCCAGCGCAAGCAGGCGTGCTGCGCCGGTCAGGACATCCATGATGCGCGCCGGGTCGCTGCGACGCTCGATATTCCGCACTACGTGCTGGATTTCGAATCGCGCTTCAAGTCGGCGGTAATTGAGAATTTCGCTGACAGTTATTTGGCCGGTGAGACGCCGATCCCGTGTGTGACCTGCAACCAGACGGTCAAGTTTGCGGATCTACTGAGTCGGGCGCAGGATCTTGGTGCTGCAGCACTGGCAACGGGTCATTACATCCGGAGCCAGAAAGCCGAAGACGGCTCTTGCGACCGGGAGTTACTGACACCAGCCGATATGTCACGTGATCAAAGTTATTTTCTGTTTGCCACAACGCAGGCGCAGGTGGATTTCCTGCGCTTCCCGCTTGGGGGATTGACGAAGACGGATACGCGGCGGCTGGCTACCCAGATGAACTTGGCGATAGCCGAAAAACCTGACAGCCAGGATATCTGCTTTGTGCCGCAGGGGGGATATGCTCGGGTAATCGAACGATTACGACCTGACGCGGCGGCGCCGGGCGATATAGTCCACCTGGATGGCCGCATCCTGGGCCGGCATGATGGTATCGTAAACTTCACCATCGGCCAGCGGCGCGGGCTTGGCGTCGGCGATGGTGATGGCTCTCCACTCTACGTTGTTGCACTCGATGCACCGGCAAAGACAGTCATTGTCGGCCCACGCTCCGCTTTGCTGTGTCGTTACATTCGGCTGCGCGACGTCAACTGGCTTGGCCCAAGCAATGATGAGTGCGGGGACGGTGAATTGCCTGTATTCGTAAAGATCCGGTCAACTCGCCCGGCTGTTGGGGCGCGTCTGCGTTTCGATCCAGCAGGCGCAGTTGTCATATTGGATGATGGTGATTTCGGTGTATCTCCGGGACAGGCTTGTGTGATCTATGACGGGCCCGGCGCCGGCGCTCGGGTGTTCGGTGGGGGCTTCATTGCCGAGACCTCGATTGATGGCACCTTCGGCTCCATGCATGCCGATTCGGCCCCAACGATGCCTTTGACGGCTGGTGATCCGGTCATCCACAGGATTTAGTCGACAGGTTGCGGATGCATGACGGCTGCGGCCGTGACGTAAAATTGCTCTAGCGGGTTACTTTTTTGTTGCAATTTACGGCAGTTTTCCGGTAAAAACGGGTATTCGCGGGACTTTCGCATCTCTGGAAGAAGAAGGACTACCGCGTATATATGACCCTGGCCCGGTATACCGGGTCAGGGTCTTATACTTTTGTACAATATTCATACCCAAAACAAATCGAGTAAGGTGAGTCGTCACTCTGGTTCCACTGTAGTGAGGGGGACCGAACAAAGGCCCAGCTGGTAGTCCTTCGGCTGGGCCTTATCTTTTTTGTCCATGTGATATCAAGAATTCGGCTTCGCCAATTCAGTCAAAATGCAAGTTATTCATTACGCCGACTTAAGCCAAAAGGTGTCGGTTGCGCGCTGCCGGTTGATGTCGGTGGTGGTGTCGTGACCTTGGTCATGCGACGCAATTATTCACCTACGGTGTAGTTCTTCTCACTAATTGAAACCAAATTTGCCCTGCAATGTCGCTAATTGGCGGCGGGTGGCGAATTCGTGCTTTACCTCGACGGTTGAATTTGGCTCTACTGTCGCGAATTTCGTTCGGCAGCGGAGATATCAAATGAAGTCGCATGCGCGGGTGGTCATCGTTGGTGGCGGTGTGATGGGTGTTAGCCTGCTCTACCATCTCACATTAGAAGGCTGGAGCGACGTGGTGCTCATCGAAAAGGGTGAGTTGACGTCTGGTTCGACCTGGCATGCGGCAGGTCAATGTCCGAGCTTCGTCGGTTCCCTCAACATGGCTAAGATTAATCAATACGGGCTGGAACTCTACCCGACACTGGAAGAGAAAACTGGAGAGGCGGTTTCCTGGCACGGCTGCGGCGGAATCCGTCTGGCGGTCAGCGACGACGAGGTCGAGTGGTTCAAATATGTCTACGGCATGTCGAAGCTGATCGGGTATGAGGCGCACCTCATCGGACCGAACGAGATCAAGGAGCACCATCCCTATCTCGACCCATTTGGAGTGAAACTCGGCTATCTGACGATCAACGATGGCCACGTGGCACCGGCCGATGTCACGAATGCGATGGCGGCTGGTGGCCGCCAAGGCGGGGCGACGATCTACCGGCGCTGCCGGGCTACCGACATCAAGCTGCAGCCTGACGGGCAGTGGAAAGTCTTCACTGACAACGGCGACATTACATGCGAGCATGTGGTAAATGCGGCCGGTTCCTATTCGAATGTCGTTGCCTCGTGGACCGGCCATATCACCCCGATGGCCAATGTCTTGCATCACTACATCATCAGCGATCCGCTGCAGGAGCTGATCGATCTTGAGAAAGAACTGCCTGTGGTGCGTGACCCTTACTCACATTCATATCTGCGTGAAGAGACCAACGGTGTTCTGGTCGGGCCTTATGAGACGGATGAAGCGCATATCTGCTGGAACGGCGAGCCACCGGCGTGGGATTTTGAGAGCGAATTGATTGCGCCTGAACTCGACCGACTGTTGCCGTGGCTTGAAAAGGCCACGGAGCGATTGCCGCTGTTCGGAGAGGCAGGCATCAAGTCGATCATTTCCGGCGCTATTACGCACACGCCCGATGCTGCATCGCTTCTCGGCCCGGCGCACGGGCCGCATGGCTACTGGATGGCATGCGGTGCCTCTATCGGTATCGGCCAGGGCGGTGGATCGGGCAAATATCTTGCCCAGTGGATGGTGCACGGCCAGTCGGAAATCAACATGCATGAGCTGGACCCACGCCGCTATGATACTTGGGCCGATGGGGATTTTGCGCGGACCATGGCGGTGGTCGATTATCAGCATATGTATTATTGCTACCGTCCGGGTGAACAGCACCAAGACTGCCGGCCGATACGTAATTCGTCGGTCTATGACAGGCTCGCTGCCGCTGGCGCCCAGTTCCAGGAGGTGTTCGGCTGGGAGCGGGCACGCTGGTTTGACAACTCCGGCAAGGGCGAAGACTATTCGTTTCGCCGATCCAACTGGTTCGAGCCAGTGCGTTCGGAATGTGAGGCCGTTCGCGAGCGCTGCGGCCTGATGGATTTGTCGACTTTTGCCAAGTTCGATGTCTGCGGCGCAGGTGCAAACGACTTCCTGAACAGGATCTGTGCCAACCGCATTCCGATTAGAGATGGCGGTATCATACTCGGCCATCTGCTCACCGATGCCGGCTTCATCGAGAGCGAGATTACTGTGACCCGGCTGACTGAAGATCAATATTATGTGCTGTCGGCGGCAACCGCGCAGTTGCATGATATGGATGCACTGAAATGGCGCCTCAATGAGGACGAAGACGTAACCATCGTAGATGTGACGGACGGCTATGGTTGCCTGGTGCTGGCCGGTCCGCGGGCGCGCGATATCCTAGCACAATGCACGGACCAGGACCTGTCGAATGACGCGTTTCGTTGGCTCACCTCCAAAGTGGCGACGGTCGCCGGCGTTGCTGGGGTGCGGCTGCTGCGCATGAACTATGTTGGTGAGCTCGGCTGGGAACTGCATTGCCCAATGGACGGCATGCCGGCGGTATTTGATGCCCTGATGGCAGCCGGTGAGGTGCATGGCATCCAGTTGTTCGGCGCTTATGCGATGAATTCGCTCCGTATGGAAAAGGCCTATCGTGGCTGGGGCGGTGAACTGACCACCGAGATCACCATGATCGAAGGCGACATGGAGCGCTTTGTACGTTTCGACAAGGAGTTCACCGGTAAAGCAGGAACACTCAGATCCAAGCAGGAGGGTGCTCGCACCCAACTGGTCTATATGGAAGTTGATGCAAGCGATGCCGATTGTCGCGGCAATGAGCCAATCTATCACAACGGCAAGGTGGTTGGTCTGACGACGTCGGGTGGCTACGGCTATTCTGTTGGCAAGTCGCTGGCCTTCGGATATGTCGATCCGGCGCTTGCCGAAGAGGGGCAGAAGTTCGAGGTGGCGATCTACGATCAACGCAAGGCAGCCAAAATCATTCCGCAACCGATTTATGATCCTGAGAATCTGAAACCGAGGGCTTGAAGGCCGCGATGCGTTAGCCGGCGGCCTCTTTCGCTAGCGTCGCAAAAAGTAGATCGAGCTCATCAGCCAACTCTTTGAGCTTGTCGCCGCCTTCATCCATGTACGGTGCAAAGACGTGACTCGGTGTCTTGTATGACAGTGTGGCCGTGCCGTCGCTGTTCTGCGTGATGTAGACCCTGATCGGTGCCTCGATGCCGGCTGCTACGCTTGCCTCGAGCATTCGGATCGCAAACCGCGGGTGATAGAGCCCGATAACCACGTTGCCGGGGACATCCTTTTCCAGAAGTTTTTTGATACCGACAGTTGCCGATGCGGCTGCGACGACACCAATATTTTGGTTTCCGGCAGCCTCTTGCACGCGATTGGTCAGGACCTCGTAAGTATGACGAGTTGGTACGACGACCCAGCCTGGTCGACTGGACATGTCGGCGGCGGCTTGCGGCAGCTGGATCGTCAGCAACATGGCTGCGGCCAAAAGGGTGCAGATAGACAGTTGCCGGACGGTTCTGTTCAACATTTTCAATCTTCTCGCTAATTGGGATGTTTCCAATTCTAATTGGATCGAGCCTGACGTTAAACCACGTCAAATTTGTGATCTCTTGACGCGCCAGTCATTCTGCGGCGGTCAAGCCGAATATCACATGAACATTCCGGTCAAGCCGAAGATCAGCATTGCTGCCAACAGCCCAAGCAAACCAAGCCAATCGACCTGCCCCTGTCGATCGGCCCATGCAGGATCGGTATAGGCTTCGGCCTTACGTGAATAGGATCTGGCGGGGTTCGGATCAAATCCCTGACTGACACGTTTGAAAACATCAGGTGACGGCCTGTCAGTTCATCGTTTCAGTCCTGTTCATTCGGTAGTGGCGGCAAGCGGGTTTTGGTAGCTGCAACGGTCCAGTCCATGTGATTGCGGACATACTCCTGGGCGGCATCTCGCGGTGGATTGTAGTCCCATGAAGTCAGTGGCCCATGTTCCATGGCAGCATGCACGGTGCGGCGCTGCTTTTGCGTGCTGATGACATCGCGCCTGATCGCCTCGCTGTTCCAGCGCTGGCGCACCTCAGCGGAGAACCCGGCAGCGACTTGGGCAAGTTTCGGATCCGCAGCCAAGTTTATCCGCTCGGCGGGGTCAGCTTCCAGGTCGAACAACATGGGCGGGTCAATGTCGCAATGGATATATTTATACTTGCCGCGGCGGATCATAAAAACCGGATGAGATGTCATCTCGGCACAGTATTCGCCAAACGCCTCATCAACATCATCGCTGCCACCTGCCGCCAGCGGCAGAAGTGATCGACCGTCGACCGGTTGACCCAAGGTTGGCTTTGCGATGCCGGTGGTTGCCGCGAAATCGAGCATTGTAGGCAGTATATCGACCAGCGAGCAAGCATTCCGCACAGTCCTTTGGACGATGCCGGGACCTGCCATGATCAATGGGAC
The DNA here is from genome assembly GCA_016522385.1 of Pseudomonadota bacterium. Taxonomy (GTDB): domain Bacteria; phylum Pseudomonadota; class Alphaproteobacteria; order Rhizobiales; family Aestuariivirgaceae; genus JABDJG01. The sequence continues at coordinate 2,649 of JAEKFU010000717.1, read as the reverse complement.
GCGGGCCGAGTGCTCGAAGAAATTCATTTTGTACCAAAGACCTCGCTCGCCCAGCATGTCACCGTGGTCTGCCGTGACAATGACGATCGTGTTGTCTAGCAGTCCCGCCTCGCTCAACGCAGCGACGATATGGCCGACCTTACTGTCGAAATAGGACGTATTGGCGTAGTAGGCATGACGGGCGTTGCGGACCTCGTCATCGCTGACAGTAACGGTGCTCGCTTCGATGCCGTCCATCAGCCGTTGCGAGAATGCATCCTGGTCGTTGCGGCCAAGACCGGTAACTGGCAAATCGATATCCGATGGATCATATAGATTCCACCATTCGCGCCGCGCAACATAGGGGTCGTGCGGATGGATGAAGCTGGCGACGAGACAGAACGGCTCGGCGCGCTCGCGCGCATAGTCGAAGATTTTGCGTTTGGCGAAGAAGGCGACCTCTTCGTCGTAGTCGATCTGGAAAGTGGTGGCGGCGACGCCAGCTTCGCGCACTGAATCCATGTTGTGATACCACTTGTCTATGCGCTCGTCGGGCTGTTCCCAGTCCGGTGTCCAGGCATAGTCGGACGGGTAAATATCTGTGGTGACGCGTTCGTCAAAGCCATGCAATTGGTCCGGCCCGACGAAATGCATTTTACCTGACAGGCAGGTGCGGTAACCCATCATTCTGAGATAATGCGCGAGTGTCGGGATCGTAGCGGGAAACTCGCTGGCGTTGTCATAAGCCGCGATTCGGGTCACAAGCTGTCCAGACATGAAACTGAAGCGTGACGGGGCGCATAGGGGCGCATTGCAGTAGGCGGAATCGAACCGGGTGCCGCGTCCGGCCAGAGTCTCCATGTGCGGGGTCTTGACCAGCGGGTGACCGTAGGCGCCGGTGAATTGCGGTGCTAGCTGGTCTGCCATGATGAGAACGATATTCGGTGCCGTCCCGCCCATAGGTTTTCCCTTTGTGGAGAACTGTGTTGATCGATACGTGACTGTGGCATGGTCACAATTCCGCGCGCGCGATTATTTTCGACATAGAGCATGCGAAAATCGTCGTATTTTCTATAACTTGTTCGATCCGGTTGGCGTCCGCTATGATCAAACGCCAATCAATGGGCGGTTTGCTAAGGGAACCCGCATATGGCAGATCACGACCTAGATGACAGACATAATGGATCCCGGGAAGCCCGCCTGCCAAGGCGATGTTTGCTGACCGGTATTGGCCTCTCCTCGTTCCTGGCGGCAACACTGCGCCCGTCCAGCATGGCCGCTAAGCAATTTGCCCTGCAGGGCATCCCGCGACCGTCCACGCCATCCGATGCGGCGTTTATTCGAAGGGCATTTGAGATGCGGGACTTGGCGGTTGAGAAAGGTGATCAGGCCTATGGCGCGGTTGTCGTGCGCGACGGCATGATCATCAGTCAGTCGTGGAGTCGGGTCATCCTCGATCAGGACCCAAGCGGACATGCCGAAATGGCCGCGATACGTAATGCCGCACGACGATTAAAAAGCCGCAGGTTGAGCGGGGCGGTGCTCTATTCCTCATCCCGGCCGTGCCCGATGTGTGAAGGCGCGGCATATTGGGCCGGCATAGTGGAGATGATCCACGGCAGTAACGCTTCCAGCGCCGGGCCGCCAAAGTTGTGCCGATAGGTGGACCTGGCCGACAATTGAACGTCCGCCATGACGCTTCAAATCAACGGACCCTAGAGCGTGCCTTCAAAATTGCTCTGGAACTAGGCGGCAAAGGAGAGGTGGAAATGCAAGGCATCGATCTACAATTTCTTTTCATGACATCCGACGGTCGCATTAACCGACAACGGTGGTGGATCGGCGTTGGCATTCTGTTTGGCGTTTCGCTGATCGCTACGGCTCTTTTCGGCAATCAGGGGCTCATCCCTTTCGCCATTGGTATCCTGCTGTTAATTGCGGGCATCATGCTGCACATCAAGCGTTGCCATGACCGTGACAAATCTGGCTGGTGGTGCCTGCTGCTGGCTATCCCCTTTGTTAATGTGATCTGGGCGATCATTGATCTCGGCATACTGGAAGGCACCCGGGGCGAGAACCGGTTCGGCCCCGATCCGCTGGCTTCCGCCTGACCCAAATCTCAGCGAATCAGAGTCAGCTCGTCAACCGACTGAAGATCCGCCTGGTCATAGGCAGGTCGGCGGCACCTTCCGCGATTGCCTGATTGGCATCACGTAGCCGCTTGATCAGGGTTTTCATGATTGCCGCCATGGTCTCGGGGTTCTGGTCGATCTGCTCGAGGATGTCATCCGGCGTATAAGCGATGCAGACGGTTTCCTGAGCGGCGACGGCGGCGGCCGAGCGCGGTCCGTCATCAATGATGCCCATTTCGCCGAATACTTCACCGGGACTGAGTGTTGCCACCACCCTTTGCACGCCCTGTGCGTTCAGAACGATATTCACCTCGCCGCTAAATATCTGATAGCAAAAATCGCTTGCATCACCGGCTGAAAATATCGTCTCGCCCGACTTGAACTGTTTACGCTGCGGTCCCTGGTCACTCATCACAACACACCTTTTTACCGTCTATCGGAAATCCGAAGACAAATTAGAGCACAAGTTGGCAATCGAGTCTTCCCTTGGCTATACAGGTTGTTCGCTGCTCACCCGTGCCCTTGAGGCCTCATGTCC